>NZ_JBIRTN010000022.1:143248-166204 GCF_044334705.1 Streptomyces sp. NPDC020731 | reverse complement strand
CGCTCGTTTGCGCAGCTCAGCGGGATAGGAGGAAGGACGTGCCATGACTCAATCCTTTCACGGAATCGAGTCTCTACCGAACCCGGAACGGTTCAGCGATCGGAGCGGTCCGAAAGGTCTCCCGCTACGTCGTCCCGTCCTTCGGGACGGCACCACATGCTTTGCTGCAAACTCGGAACAGCTGGCAGCTGTACTGATGGAGGAGGCAACGTGTCGACGTGAGGACCGGGCGAGAGTGCGGTCGGCAGGTCACGCTGCGTCAGGGGCACGCGTACACGCTGAAAGGCTCAGACTCGATCGACGAGGCCGTCGGCAGTGCCCGACGAGTCGAGCCGCGGGTGCATCGAGCCGCCGGCTTCCCCGGGCTGTGTGAGATTTCGTGAGACGTGAGAGGGTCTGGGGCGTGAGCGAGACACCACCCAACACCCTGCAATACCGCTTTGACGGGCCGGAAGACGCTCCGGTCCTGATCCTGGGTCCCTCACTGGGTACTACATGGCACATGTGGGACCGGCAGGTCCCCGAGCTGACGAAGCAGTGGCGTGTGTTCCGGTTCGATCTGCCGGGACACGGAGGCGCCCCCGCCCATCCCGCGGGCTCGGTCGCCGATCTCACCACGCGGCTGCTCGTCACCCTCGAAGGGCTCGGCGTACAGCGCTTCGGCTACGCGGGCTGCGCGCTCGGCGGTGCCGTGGGCATCGAGCTGGCCCTGCGCCACCCCGAGCGCCTCGCGTCCCTCGCGCTGATCGCCGCCTCGCCCCGCTTCGGTACGGCGGACGAGTTCCGCCGGCGCGGGGTGATCGTACGGACCAACGGGCTCGAACCCATCGCCCGCTCCGCGCCGGAGCGCTGGTTCACCGGCGGGTTCGCCGCCGCCCAGCCCGCGATCACCGAGTGGGCCGTACAGATGGTGCGCACCACCGATCCCGGCTGCTACATCGCCGCCTGCGAGGCGCTCGCCTCGTTCGACGTGCGGGCAGGACTCGGCAGCGTCGGCGCGCCGACCCTGGTGCTGGTCGGCTCCGAGGACCAGGTCACCGGCCCCGCCGAGGCCCGTACGCTGGTCGCCGGGATCCCGGACGCCCGGCTCGCCGTCGTGCCCGGAGCCTCCCATCTGGTGCCGGTGGAGCAGCCGGCCGCCGTCACCGATCTGCTGGTGCGGCACTTCTCCACCGCCTGGCAGCCCGCCTTCGACACCGCCACCGGCCACGTCGCCCTGCCCGCGGCGGCGGTAAAACCGGTGCCGGTCGCCGCCGCGCCGCAGCAGGTCCCCGTCGCCGAGATCGCCCCGCCTGCCGCACCGCAGCAGCTACGGGGCGGACCGGACGCCTACGACGCCGGACTCAAGGTTCGCCGGGAAGTGCTGGGCGACGCGCACGTCGACGGGGTGCTGGCCGGGACCGACGACTTCTCGGGAGACTTCCAGGAGCTCGTCACCCGCTACGCCTGGGGCGAGGTCTGGGACCGGCCCGGACTCGACCGGCGCACCCGCAGCTGCGTCACCCTCACCGCCCTCGTCGCCGGCGGCCATCTGGAGGAGCTCGCCCTCCACGTCCGGGCCGCCCTGCGCAACGGGCTCACCCCGGACGAGATCAAGGAGGTGCTGCTCCAGACGGCCGTCTACTGCGGCATCCCGGCGGCGAACAGTGCTTTCCGGGTGGCCCAGCAGGTCGTCCGTGAGGAGACCACGCCCCAGGAGTGAGCCCCCGGAGGGGGCTCCGCGCGGCCGTGAACGGGGTGGGGGCAGGATGGATTCATGAAGCTCACGAAGAAGTCGCACTCCTGTGTCCGCCTGGAGAAGGACGGACGCGTCCTCGTCCTCGACCCCGGGATGTTCAGCGAGGAGGACGCGGTCCTCGGCGCGGACGCCGTCCTGGTCACGCACGAGCACCCCGACCACTTCGACGAGGGCCGGCTGCGCACCGTGCTGGAGACCGATCCGGCCGTCGGGATCTGGACCCTGAAGTCGGTGGCGGAACAGCTCTCGGCGGCCTTCCCGGGCCGCGTGCACACCGTCGGCCACGGCGACACCTTCACCGCCGCCGGCTTCGACGTCCAGGTCCACGGCGAACTCCACGCGGTGATCCACCCGGACATCCCGCGCGTCACCAACGTCGGCTACCTCGTCGACGGCGGGAAGCTCTTCCACCCGGGCGACGCGCTGACCGTCCCCGACCGGCCGGTCGAGACGCTGATGCTGCCGGTCATGGCCCCCTGGAACAAGATCTCCGAGGTCATCGACTACGTCCGCGAGGTGAAGCCGCAGCGCGCCTACGACATCCACGACGCCCTCCTCACCGACCTCGCCCGGCCGGTCTACGACCGTCAGATCGGCGCGCTCGGCGGCGCGGAACACCTGCGGCTCGCGCCGGGAGGCTCCGCCGAGCTGTGACCCGGCGGGCAGCGGTCGAGCGTTGTCACAGGCGCCGGGTAGGTTGTGGAACATGCGCATCGCGACCTGGAACGTGAACTCGATCACCGCCCGCCTGCCGAGGCTCCTGGCCTGGCTGGAGAGCAGTGGCACGGACGTGCTGTGCCTCCAGGAGGCCAAGGTCGCCGAGGAGAAGTTCCCGGCGGAGGAGCTGCGCGAGCTGGGCTACGAGTCGGCGGTGAACGCCACCGGCCGGTGGAACGGCGTGGCGGTGCTCTCCCGCGTCGGCATCGAGGACGTCGTCAAGGGCCTGCCGGGCGACCCCGGCTACGAGGGCTCCGTCGAACCCCGCGCCCTCTCCGCGACCTGCGGCCCGGTCCGCGTCTGGTCGGTGTACGTGCCCAACGGCCGTGAGGTGGACCACCCCCACTACGCGTACAAGCTCCAGTGGTTCGAGGCGCTCAGGGCCGCCGTGGCCGGCGACGCGGCGGGCAGCCGCCCGTTCGCCGTCATGGGCGACTACAACGTGGCACCGACCGACGACGACGTCTACGACCGGGCCGACTTCGAGGGCTCCACCCACGTCACCCCCGCCGAGCGCGCCGCCCTCGCCTCCCTGCGCGACGCCGGCCTCTCCGACGTCGTCCCGCGCCCCCTCAAGTACGAGCACCCGTTCACGTACTGGGACTACCGCCAGCTCGGCTTCCCCAAGAACCGCGGCATGCGCATCGACCTGGTGTACGGGAACGCGTCCTTCGCGAAGGCGGTCACGGACTCCTACGTCGACCGCGAGGAACGCAAGGGCAAGGGCGCATCGGACCACGCGCCGGTCGTGGTGGACCTCGACGTGTGACGGCAGCCCGGCCGTCTTCCGACCCCGCGCGCCTGTGGTGTGCGACGCGGTACGAATGACAGGCTGGAGGTATGAACATCCCTTTCCTGGGCAACCGGCGCCAGAAGGCCGGGGTTCCCGGTCCCGAGGGCATCGCGGAACTCCTCGCCGAGTGCGAGCTCTTACGCTCCCAGGCCGACCGGGCGGGGGTCCGACTCGACGACTCCCCGGCCTCGTTGGAGGCGCTGGACCAACTGGTGCCGCGCTGGCGGGACGACGAGGAGAGCTCGGCCTGGCTGGGCAACGACGCGGGGCTGTATCTCGGCACCGTCCTCGTGCGCACCGTGCCGGGGGCCGCCTGGGAGATCCGCGCCGACGGCCAGCCGGTCGTACGGCTCACCTCCGGCCGGGAGTTCGACGTCGTGGACGCCGGACACGAGTGGGCGGCCAACGGCGTGCCCGAGCTGTCCCAGCTGTACGCGGAGGTCGCGGAGGCGTGAGGCCCCGGCCTCCGGCGCCCGGCCCGCGGTCCGGTGTAAATACGGCTAATGACCGAAGAGCGCGTGTCGCGCCATCCCGGTGATCTTGCCCGGATACGTTGCGGCGACCACCGCACGGCTGGCAACGAGTAGGGGCGGGTATGGCCGTCGATCCGCTGATCGAGCTGCGTGACGTCAACAAGTACTTCGGGGACCTTCATGTCCTGCGGGACATCGGGCTCACCGTGGGCAGGGGAGAGGTGGTCGTCGTCATCGGCCCGTCGGGGTCGGGGAAGTCGACGCTGTGCCGGGCGATCAACCGGCTGGAGACCGTCCGGTCCGGCACGATCCTGCTCGACGGACAGCCGCTCCCGCACGAGGGCAAGGCGCTGGCGCGGCTGCGCGCCGATGTCGGCATGGTCTTCCAGTCGTTCAACCTCTTCGCGCACAAGACCGTGCTGCAGAACGTCTCGCTGGGCCAGGTGAAGGTCCGCGGACGCAAGAAGGAGGACGCCGACCGGCGTTCCCGCGACCTCCTCGACCGGGTCGGTGTCGCCGACCAGGCGGACAAGTACCCGGCGCAGCTCTCGGGCGGCCAGCAGCAGCGTGTGGCGATCGCGCGGGCGCTGGCCATGGAGCCCAAGGCGATGCTGTTCGACGAGCCGACCTCCGCCCTGGACCCGGAGATGATCAACGAGGTCCTGGAGGTCATGCGGCAACTGGCCGGTGAGGGCATGACCATGATCGTGGTCACGCACGAGATGGGCTTCGCCCGCTCGGCCGCCAACCGCGTGGTCTTCATGGCCGACGGCCGGATCGTGGAGGACCGCGCGCCCGACGAGTTCTTCGGTGATCCGAGGAGCGACCGCGCCAAGGACTTCCTCTCCAAGATCCTCAAGCACTGACCGGGTGACGCCCGTAGACCCGTCCGCCCGGACCTCGACTACGATGGTCCCTTCATCCCGGTGGGGGAGGGGACTCCGCCTCAGGAGCGGGGACACCGTCACCGGGAGGGGCCCACCGCCCCACGTCCACGGGGCGGCGGAGCAACATCGGCCAGTCCCGTCCGGCGGCAGCCGGAGATCACTGCTCGCGCGGCGGACGCGACCCCGACGTCGGGTCGTCCGCCGACGAGGAGAAGGTCAGCTGCGCGCCGGACGGGTGGTGCTGAACGAGGTCAGTCCGCCCGGTGACTGCCCCGCGCCGCGGCAGCCGGCAGCGCGGTCTGCGCGGCCCTGGTCACGTCCGCGACCAGTTCGACCACATCGGGGCCGTAAGCCTGCGAGTTGATCACCTTCAGCAGCAGCACGAACGAGTTCGAGCCGTGCTTGCGGGCCAGCCGCTCGTGGTTGCGGGCGAGATAGCGGGTCGCGGCCTGATTGGTGATCGCGCGCTGACCGCAGAACAGGAACACCGGCCGCGTCTCGCGCCGTTCACCGGCGGTCAGCCGCGCCAGCAGCACGTACTCGGTGATGCCCGGGTCCATGCGGTAGCGCTCGGAGCCGATCTGGAAGGCGCCCCGGTCCGGGCCCGGCTCCGGGTCGACGTTGACCCGCACTCCCGGCAGCATGGCCGCCATGTGGGCCACCATCCGCCGGTTCGACCCCGGCCCGCCCACACAGAACTCGGTCCGCTCGCCGAAGCCCTGGTGGGCCGCGTCCTGGGTGACCACCTGGAAATGGGCCCCGCAGTCCTTGATCAGCCCGGAGAGCTCCAGCAGCGCGAACACGTCGAAGCGGTGCACCGCCGGTTCCGCCGTCGCCGAGTCGCGGTTGACGACGAGCAGGGACTCGGAGTTCTCCGGCAGGCCGAAGAACGTCTGCTTGCGCCGCAGCTTCCGCCTCCACAGGTAGGTACGGGCGATCCAGCCCAGCGCGGCGCTGATACCGGCGGCCACCACGCCCAGAACGATGTTGCGCACGTCGTCAGTCATGGGCGCGCATGCTAGCGGGCCCACGCAAACCCGTGTTCGAGAGACGGGTCGCGAGGCCCGCCGAACGACGGGACGGCACGCCCCTCGGCATCCCTGACGGGGGCATGGCGACGAACTAGGCTGCGCGAACAGCCGTTTACCGGAGGTGCAGATGCGTCGCCCTGTCGCACGGAATCTCGCAGTCCTGGCGGTCGGTGCCGCCGTACTGTCGGTGGGGGCGGCCCCGCCGCCCGCCCAGTACGAGGCGTCTTCCCGGCACACACCCAAGGTCCCGGTGGCCGTCGGCCACGGCGGCGCGGTCTCCAGCGTCGACGCCGACGCCTCCGCCGCCGGGATCGAGGTCCTGGAGAAGGGCGGCAACGCCGTCGACGCGGCCGTCGCCACGGCCGCCGCGCTCGGCGTCACCGAGCCCTACTCGGCCGGCGTCGGCGGAGGCGGCTACTTCGTCTACTACGACGCCCGCTCCCGCACCGTGCACACCCTCGACGGACGCGAGACGGCCCCGCTGACGGCCGACGCCGGACTGTTCCTGGAGAACGGCGAGCCGATCCCGTTCGCCGAAGCGGTCAGCAGCGGACTCGGGGTCGGCACCCCCGGCACGCCCGCCACCTGGCAGCGGGCGCTCGACAAGTGGGGCGAGCGCGGCCTGGGAACGGTCCTGAAGCCCGCCGAACGCCTCGCCCGCGACGGTTTCACCGTCGACGAGACCTTCCGCGCGCAGACCGCCGCCAACGAGACCCGCTTCCGCCACTTCCCCGACACGGCCGAGCTGTTCCTCCCGGGCGGCGGACTCCCGGCCGTCGGCTCCACCTTCAGGAACCCCGATCTGGCCCGCACCTACCGGGAGTTGCGCCGGGAGGGCGTCGACGCCCTGTACCGGGGCGACATCGGCCGGGACATCGTGAAGACGGTCAACAAGCCGCCCGTGGACCCCGGTTCCGGCTGGAATGCCCGGCCCGGCGAGCTGTCCGAACGCGATCTCGCCGCCTACCGCGCCAAGTCGCAGCCGCCCACGAAGACCTCCTACCGCGGACTGGACGTCTACTCCATCGCGCCCTCCTCCTCCGGCGGGACCACGGTCGGTGAGGCACTCAACATCCTGGAGCGCACCGACCTCTCCGACGCGAGCGACGTCCAGTACCTGCACCGCTTCATCGAGGCGAGCCGCATCGCGTTCGCGGACCGCGGGCGCTGGGTCGGCGACCCCGCCTTCGAGGACGTACCGACGAGGGAACTGCTCTCCCAGCGGTTCGCCGACTCGCGCGAGTGCCTCATCAAGGACGACGCCGTCCTCACCAGCCCCCTCGCCCCCGGCGACCCCCGCGACCCGGAGCCCTGCGCGACGGGCGGCGAGGCCGCCCCGACGACGTACGAGGGCGAGAACACCACACACCTCACCACCGCCGACCGGTGGGGCAACGTCGTCGCCTACACCCTCACCATCGAGCAGACCGGCGGCAGCGGCATCACCGTGCCCGGCCGCGGTTTCCTGCTCAACAACGAGCTGACCGACTTCTCCTTCGCCCCGGCGAACCCGGCCGTGCACGACCCGAACCTGCCCGGCCCCGGCAAGCGCCCCCGGTCGTCCATCTCGCCGACGATCGTGCTCGACCGGTACGACCGGCCGGTGGTGGCGCTCGGCTCGCCCGGCGGCTCCACCATCATCACCACCGTGCTGCAGACACTCACCGGTTTCCTGGACCGCGGACTGCCCCTGGTCGACGCGATCGCCGCGCCGCGCGCCAGCCAGCGCAACACGGCACAGACGGACCTCGAACCCGGGCTGTACGACAGTGAGGTCGGGCAGCGCCTGGAGGCCATCGGGCACTCCTTCCGGGAGAACCCGGAGATCGGCGCGACCACGGCCGTCCAGCGGCTGCCGGACGGCCAGTGGCTCGCGGCGGCCGAGAAGGTCCGCAGGGGCGGCGGCTCGGCGATGGTGGTCCGTCCGACGCGATAGGTCCTGTCGTCGGATTCCCGCCGTTTGCCCGGAGGGCGGGCCCCGCCGCGTCAGGTGCGTGCCCCGGCGTGCGCCGGTCCCGATCCTCGTACCGGACGTACCCGGACCGGGGCCCGGTGCGGCGAGAGGGCGTGCACGGCGTCGCGGGGCAGGCGGGAATTCGACGACAGGGCCCAGACCCCGCAGGGACGCCGGCGCGCTCAGAGTTCGGGTGCCGGCGTCTCCTGCGTACGGAACGTCAGGCGCCCGTCCTCCGTGTCCACCGTCACCCGGCCGCCCTCCTGGACCCGGCCGTCCAGAAGCAGCCGGGAGAGCTGGTTGTCGACCTCCCGCTGGATGGTGCGGCGCAGCGGCCGGGCGCCGTACTCGGGCTGGTACCCGCGCTCGGCCAGCCAGCCCACGGCCGCGTCGGTGAAGTCGACCGCGATGCCCTGGCCCTTCAGCCCGCGCCGGGTGCCCTCCAGCAGCAGGTCGGTGATCCGCCGTAGCTCCTCGACGGTCAACTGGCGGAACACCACGACCTCGTCGATCCGGTTGAGGAACTCGGGCCGGAAGTGCTCCCGCAGCGGCCGCAGGATCTGCTCGCGCCGCGCCTCCTCGTCCGCGTCCGCGCCGCCGGACGCGAACCCCAGGGTCGCGCCGCGCCGGGTGATGGCCTCGGAACCGAGGTTGCTGGTCATCACGATGACCGTGTTGGTGAAGTCCACCGTCCGGCCCTGCGAGTCGGTCAGCCGGCCGTCGTCGAGGACCTGGAGCAGGATGTTGAAGACGTCCGGATGCGCCTTCTCCACCTCGTCGAGCAGCAGCAGCGAGTACGGGTGCCGGCGCACCACCTCGGTCAGCTGCCCGGCCTCCTCGTGCCCCACATAGCCGGGCGGGGCACCCACCAGCCGGCTGACCGTGTGCCGCTCCTGGTACTCGCTCATGTCGAGGCGCACCATCCGGTCCTCGCTGCCGAACAGCGCCTCGGCGAGTGCCCGCGCCAGCTCCGTCTTGCCGACGCCCGTCGGGCCGAGGAACATGAAGCTGCCGATCGGCCGGTCGGGACTGGCGAGCCCCGCGCGGGAGCGCAGCACCGCGTCCGAGACGACGCGCACCGCCTCCTCCTGGCCGACGACCCGCTGGTGCAGATGCCGCTCCAGACCCAGCAGCCGGTCCTTCTCCTCCTCGGTGAGGCGGCTGACCGGGATGCCCGTCTGGCGGGCCACCACCTCGGCGATCGCCTCGGAGTCCACCCACAGGCTCTGGCCCTCGTCGACCTCGTCGTCGCCACCGGTCTCCGCGATCCGCTGCTTCAGCTCCACGATGCGGTCCCGCAGCTGGGTGGCCCGCTCGTACTGCTCGTCGGCGACCGCCTGGTCCTTGTCGCAGGTCAGCTGCTCGACCTCGCGCTCCATGGTCCGTACGTCCGTGCCCTTGGTCCGGGCCCGCAGCCGCACCCGCGCGCCGGCCTGGTCGATGAGGTCGATGGCCTTGTCCGGCAGCCGGCGGTCGCTCAGATAGCGGTCGGACAGCTCCACGGCCGCCGGCAGCGCCTCGTCGGTGTACCGCACCTGGTGGTGGGCCTCGTACCGGTCCCGCAGACCGCGCAGGATCTCGATCGCGTCGGCGACCGTCGGCTCGGGCACCATGATCGGCTGGAAGCGGCGGGCCAGTGCCGCGTCCTTCTCGATCCGGCGGTACTCCTCCAGGGTGGTCGCGCCCACGATGTGCAGTTCGCCGCGGGCGAGGGCCGGCTTGAGGATGTTGCCGGCATCCATCGAGCCGCCCTCGCCTCCGCCCCCGGCGCCGACGACGGTGTGCAGCTCGTCGATGAAGATGATCAGCCGGTCGGAGTGGGACCGGATCTCCTCGACGATGTTGTTCATCCGCTCCTCGAAGTCGCCCCGGTAGCGGGTACCGGCGACCACGCCCGTCAGGTCCAGGGCGACCACGCGCCGTCCGAGGAGTATGTCGGGCACGTCCCCCTCGGTGATCCGTTGGGCCAGGCCCTCCACGACGGCGGTCTTGCCGACGCCCGCGTCACCGATCAGCACCGGGTTGTTCTTGCCGCGCCGGGAGAGCACCTCGACGGTCTGCTCGATCTCGTCGTCGCGTCCGATCACCGGGTCGATACGGCCCTCGCGGGCCAGCGAGGTGAGGTCACGGCCGTACTTGTCGAGGGTCGGCGTGCCGGTCGCGGGGCGGGGGCGTTCGGCGCGGGTCTGCTGCGCCTCGGGGGCTTCCGGCGGGCCTGAGGGGGCGTACCGGGCCGCGTTGAGGATGTGCCCGGCGGCCGAGTCGGGATTGGCGGCCAGGGCGCTGAGCACGTGCTCGGGGCCGATGTAGCCGGCGCCGCTGGTCCGGGCCATCTCGTGCGCGTCCAGCAGGGCCCGCTTGACGGCGGGCGTCAGGGACAGCGAGGTCGGTGGCGGGGCTTCGCCCGGGCCGTGCTGGACGGGGCCGGACCGGTCGTCGATCTGGGACGCCAGGGAGTCGGGGTCGGCGCCGGCCCGGCTGAGCAGGCTCCGGGTCGGCTCGGCGGAGAGGGCGGCGCGCAGGAGGTGCTGGGTGTCCAGGTCACGGCTGCCGTGTTCGGCGGCATACTGGGCGGCGCCGCGCACCAGTTCGCGGGCGGGCTGGCTGAGGAGCCTGCCGATGTCGATCTGGCGGGGGCGCTGTCCGCCGAAGAAGCGGGCGAGGAATTCTGCGAAGGGGTCGCCCTCCGGGCCGACGAAACCACTCGTCATCGTCATCCGTTCCTTCGCTGGGTCGACGTGCCGGGACCGGGTGACCCGGTCGGGGCTCGCTCATGCCCACGATGACACGATCCGTTTGGGCGGGCATGTCCAGCTTCTCGGGGTGGGGCGGAGGTGGGGCTGCGCGGTCCGGCGCTCGCGGGGTGCCTCCCCGGGAGGGGGTATCCCCAGCCCGCCTGTGCCGCTGGGGGTGCTTCCCGGGCCTTCAGGGCACCGGGGGAGGCGCGGCTGCCCGCGGGAGCGCGGGGCGGCAGTGACTGCCTGCGGTTACAGGCGGGCCGTGAGGACGCGAGGCCCCGCATCCGTGATTGCCACCGTGTGCTCCACGTGCGCCGCGCGGGTGCCGTCGTTCGTGCGGAGCGTCCAGCCGTCCGGGGCGGTGTGGTACGTGTCCGTGCCGCCCCCGATCAGCATCGGCTCGATCGCGAGGCACATGCCGTGCCGCAGGGGCATGCCCCGCCCCGGCCGGCCCTCGTTCGGCACGCCCGGGTCCTCGTGCATGCGGCGGCCGATGCCGTGGCCGCCGAAGTCCTCCATGATGCCGTAGCCCGCGCCGCGGCACACCGTGCCGATCGCGTGCGCGATGTCGCCGATGCGGTTGCCGACGACGGCCGCCCCGATGCCCGCCGCGAGCGCCCGCTCGGCCGTCTCGATCAGCCGCACGTCGGCCGGGCGCGGGGTGCCCACGGTGAAACTGATCGCCGAGTCCCCGGCCCAGCCGCCCAGTTGGGCGCCGCAGTCGATGGAGACCAGGTCGCCGTCGCGCAACCGGTAGCCGTCCGGGACGCCGTGCACGATCGCGTCGTTCACGGAGGCACAGATCACGGCCGGGAACGGGGTCGGCGCGAAAGAGGGCCGGTAGCCCAGGAAGGGCGAGGTCGCGCCCGCCGCACGCAGCACGTCCCGCGCCGCCTCGTCCAGTTCCAGCAGGGAAACGCCCACGTCGGCGGCGTTCCGCACGGCCGTCAGCGCGCTCGCGACGACCTGGCCCGCTTCGTACATGGCATCGATCGATGTGTCGGTCTTCAGCTCCACCATGCCAATTACTATACCGGTATTAGAATGGGTGCCATGGTGCGCACCCCCTTGACCCCCGAAGAGCGCGAACGCGGCGAGCGGTTCGGCCGGCTGCTGCGTGAGGCGCGCGGCGACCGCAGCATGGCCGAGGTCGCGGCGAACGCCGGCATCTCCGCGGAGACCCTCCGCAAGATCGAGACGGGGCGTGCCCCGACCCCGGCGTTCTTCACGGTGGCCGCACTGGCCGGCGCGCTCGGCCTGTCGATGGACGAACTGGCGGGGCGCTGCACGGCGACGGCGCCGGAAGCGCCGGTCGCCGCCTGAGTCCGGTGGGCTCACCCACAGGAGTGTTGAAACACGATCGACCCAGCGGGTTCACGACGATGGTCTTGGCAAGGCTGCCCGAGAGGCTTAGGTTCGTCCCTCTACGGCCCCTTCTACGGGCGTAGAGGCTCTGACGTCGCGTCGAAGGAGCAGCTCATGTCCAACGTCGTACGTGCCGCTCTGGTCCAGGCCACCTGGACCGGGGACACCGAGTCCATGCTGGTGAAACACGAGGAGCACGCCCGCGAGGCGGCCCGGCGGGGCGCGAAGGTCATCGGGTTCCAGGAGGTGTTCAACGCCCCCTACTTCTGCCAGGTCCAGGACCCCGAGCACTACCGCTGGGCCGAACCCGTGCCCGACGGGCCGACCGTCCGCCGGATGCGGGAGCTGGCCCGCGAGACCGGCATGGTGATCGTCGTGCCGGTGTTCGAGGTCGAGCAGTCGGGCTACTACTACAACACCGCCGCCGTGATCGACGCCGACGGCACCGTCCTCGGCAAGTACCGCAAGCACCACATCCCGCAGGTCGAGGGCTTCTGGGAGAAGTTCTACTTCCGGCCCGGCAACCTCGGCTGGCCCGTCTTCGACACCGCCGTGGGCAAGGTCGGCGTCTACATCTGCTACGACCGCCACTTCCCGGAGGGCTGGCGGCAACTCGGCATCAACGGCGCCCAGTTGATCTACAACCCCTCCGCCACGCACCGCGGACTCTCGTCCCACCTCTGGCAGTTGGAACAGCCGGCGGCAGCCGTCGCGAACGAATACTTCATCGCCGCGATCAACCGCGTGGGCGTGGAGGAGTACGGCGACAACGACTTCTACGGCACCTCGTACTTCGTCGACCCGCGCGGCCGGTTCGTCGGTGACGTCGCCAGCGACAGCAAGGAGGAACTCGTGGTCCGCGACCTGGACTTCGGCCTCATCGACGAGGTGCGGCAGCAGTGGGCCTTCTACCGTGACCGCCGCCCCGACGCCTATGAGGGGCTGGTGCGGCCGTGACCGACGACCTGCTGGGCCGCCACCGGTCCGTGCTGCCCGACTGGCTGGCCCTCTACTACGAGGAGCCCATCGAGATCACCCATGGCGAGGGACGCCACGTCTGGGACTCCGAGGGCAACCGCTACCTCGACTTCTTCGGCGGCATCCTCACCACCATGACCGCCCACGCCCTGCCCGAGGTCACCAAGGCGGTGAGCGAGCAGGCCGGGCGGATCGTGCACTCCTCCACCCTCTACCTCAACCGGCAGATGGTGGAACTCGCCGAGCGCATCGCCCAGTTGAGCGGCATCCCGGACGCCCGGGTGTTCTTCACCACCTCCGGCACCGAGGCCAACGACACCGCCCTGCTGCTCGCCACCGCCTACCGCGGCAGCAACACGATCCTGGCCATGCGCAACAGCTACCACGGCCGCTCCTTCAGCTCGGTCGGCATCACCGGCAACCGCGGCTGGTCCCCGACCTCGCTCTCCCCGCTGCAGACGCTGTACGTCCACGGCGGTGTGCGCACCCGGGGCCCGTTCGCCGCGCTCGACGACTACGACTTCGTCGCGGCCTGCGTCGACGACCTCAAGGACCTCCTCGGCCACACCCGCCCGCCCGCCGCGCTGATCGCCGAGCCGATCCAGGGCGTCGGTGGCTTCACCTCGCCGCCCGACGGGCTGTACGCGGCCTTCCGCGAGGTGCTGCACGAGCGGGGCATCCTGTGGATCGCCGACGAGGTGCAGACCGGCTGGGGCCGCACCGGCGAACACTTCTGGGGCTGGCAGGCGCACGGCCGCGGCGGACCGCCGGACATGCTGACCTTCGCCAAGGGCATCGGCAACGGCATGTCCATCGGCGGTGTCGTCGCCCGCGCCGAGATCATGAACTGCCTGGACGCCAACAGCATCTCGACGTTCGGCGGCACCCAGATCACCATGGCGGCCGGCCTGGCCAACCTCACCTACCTGCTGGAACACGACCTCCAGGGCAACGCCCGCCGGGTCGGCGGCATGCTCATCGAGCGGCTGCGGGCCGCCGCCGCCCAGGTTCCCGCCGTACGCGAGGTCCGCGGGCGCGGGCTGATGATCGGCATCGAGCTGACCGAGCCCGGCACCGACAAGGCCGACCCGGCAGCCGCGTCCGCCGTCCTGGAGGCGGCCCGCGCGGGCGGCCTGCTCATCGGCAAGGGCGGCGGCCACAACACCAGCACCCTGCGCATCGCCCCACCGCTGTCCCTCAACGTCGCGGAGGCCGAGGAGGGCGCCGCGATCCTCGAGCGCGCCCTGAGGAGCACGTCGTAGCACCGGCTCGTAGAGAGGGAGCACCATGAGCAGCCGTACCGTCATCCGTGGTGGCCTCGTCATCACCGCCGCCGACGAGATCCACGCCGACGTCCTGATCGAGGACGGCCGTATCGCCGCCCTCGCCGCCTCCGGCACCCCGGCCGCCGACGCCTTCACCGCCGACCGGACCATCGACGCCACCGGCAAGTACGTCATCCCGGGCGGGGTCGACGCCCACACCCACATGGAGCTGCCGTTCGGCGGCACCTTCGCCTCCGACACCTTCGAGACCGGCACCAGGGCCGCCGCCTGGGGCGGTACGACCACCGTCGTCGACTTCGCCGTACAGAGCGTCGGCCAGTCCCTGCGCCAGGGCCTGGACGCCTGGCACGCCAAGGCCGAGGGCACCTGCGCCGTCGACTACGGCTTCCACATGATCGTCTCGGACGTCAACGCCGAGACGCTGAAGGAGATGGACCTCCTGGTGGAAGAGGGGGTCACGTCGTTCAAGCAATTCATGGCGTATCCAGGTGTTTTCTACTCCGACGACGGCCAGATCCTGCGCGCCATGCAGCGCTCCGCCGAGAACGGCGGGCTGATCATGATGCACGCCGAGAACGGCATCGCCATCGACGTGCTCGTCGAACAGGCCCTCGCCCGCGGCGAGACCGACCCGCGCTTCCACGGCGAGGTGCGCAAGGCCCTGCTGGAGGCCGAGGCCACCCACCGCGCCATCCGGCTCGCCCAGGTCGCCGGCGCCCCGCTGTACGTCGTGCACGTCTCCGCGACGGAGGCGGTCGCCGAGCTGGCGCGGGCCCGCGACGAAGGCCTGAACGTCTTCGGCGAGACCTGCCCGCAGTACCTGTTCCTCTCCACCGACAACCTCGCCGAGCCCGACTTCGAGGGCGCCAAGTACGTGTGCAGCACCCCGCTCAGGCCGAAGGAGCACCAGGCCGCGCTCTGGCGGGGCCTGCGCACCAACGACCTCCAGGTGGTCTCCACCGACCACTGCCCCTTCTGCTTCACCGGCCAGAAGGAACTCGGCCGCGGCGACTTCTCCAGGATCCCCAACGGTCTCCCCGGCGTGGAGAACCGTATGGACCTGCTCCACCAGGCCGTCCTCGACGGACACATCTCCCGCCGGCGCTGGATCGAGATCGCCTGCGCCACCCCGGCCCGGATGTTCGGCCTGTACCCGAAGAAGGGCACCATCGCACCCGGCGCCGACGCCGACGTCGTCGTCTACGACCCGGGCGCCGAGCAGGTCATGTCCGCCGGCACCCACCACATGAACGTCGACTACTCGGCCTACGAGGGCAAGCGGGTCACCGGCCGCGTCGAGACCGTCCTCTCGCGAGGTGTCCCCGTCATCACCGACCGGGAGTACACCGGGCGGGCCGGACACGGCGTCTACACCCCGCGGTCCACCTGTCAGTACCTCACCTAGGAGAGCCGCGCATGGACTTCGGACTCGTCCTGCAGACCGACCCGCCGGCCTCACGGGTCGTCAGCCTGATGAAGCGCGCCGAGCAGAACGGCTTCACCCACGGCTGGACCTTCGACTCCGCCGTACTGTGGCAGGAACCCTTCGTGATCTACAGTCGGATCCTGGCCGGCACCACGAAACTGAAGGTCGGCCCGATGGTCACCAACCCGGGCACCCGCACCTGGGAGGTCACCGCCTCCACCTTCGCCACCCTCAACGACATGTTCGGCAACCGCACCGTCTGCGGCATCGGCCGCGGCGACTCCGCGATGCGCGTCGCCGGACGCAGGCCCAACACCCTGGCCCGCCTCGGTGAGGCGATCGGCGTGATCCGCGACCTCGCCGAGGGACGCGAGGCCGAGGTCGACGGGCAGCCGCTGCGGATCCCGTGGGTGAGGGACGGGAAGCTGCCCGTCTGGATGGCCGCGTACGGGCCCAAGGCGCTCGCCCTCGCCGGACGGAAGGCCGACGGCTTCATCCTCCAGCTCGCCGACCCCTACCTCACCGAGTGGATGGTGAAGGCCGTACGCGCCGCGGCCGTGGAGGCGGGACGCGACCCCGCGTCCGTCACCGTCTGCGTCGCCGCCCCGGCGTACGTCGGCGACGACCTGGCGCACGCCCGCGAGCAGTGCCGCTGGTTCGGCGGCATGGTCGGCAACCACGTCGCCGACCTGGTCGCCCGCTACGGCGAACACTCCGGTCTGGTCCCCGAGGCGCTGACGTCGTACATCAAGGAACGGCACGGCTACGACTACAGCCACCACGGACGGGCCGGCAACCCGTCCACGGACTTCGTCCCCGACGAGATCGTCGACCGGTTCTGCCTGCTCGGCCCGCCCGAGGCACACATCGAGAAGCTGCGGGCGCTGCGCGAGCTGGGCGTGGACCAGTTCGCCGTGTACGACATGCACGACGCGCAGGAAACGACGATCGACGCGTACGGCGCGGAGATCATCCCGGCACTCGACCGCTGACCGGCACCCCTGCCGGAGAGGACGCCCGGGCGCGGTTGAGCGTACGGCTCCTACCGGGCCGTGCCGAAGTCCTGGGTCCAGTAGGAGCCGGGCTGCGCGAGACCGACACCGATCTCCTTGAACGCGCAGTTGAGGACGTTCTCCTTGTGGCCGGGACTGTTCATCCAGCCGGTCATCACCTGCTCGGAGGTGGAGTAGCCGTAGGCGACGTTCTCGCCGTAGGTGCTCCAGCTGTAGCCGGCGCGGGTGATGCGGTCGCCCGGCGAGGAGCCGTCCGACCCGGTGTGCGACATGCTGCCGCTCGCCGCCATGTCCTTGCTGTGGTCCTGCGCGGCCTTGGTCAGGGTGGTGTTCACCTTCACCGGGGAGCAACCGGCCTTGGCACGCTCGGCGTTGACGAGTTCCACGACCTCGGCGACGGCTCCGGAGGCACTGGCGCCGTCCGTCGCGGCCGGGCTCGGCGTGGTGGGCTTGGGGGCTGCGGTGGTGGGCTTGGGGGCCGCGGTGGTGGGCTTGGGGGCGGCCGTGGTGGGCTTGGGGGCCGCGGTGGTGGGCTTGGGGGCGGCCGTGGTGGGCTTGGGGGCCGCGGTCGTGGGCCCGGAACCGGCTGCCTCGGGGGCCTTCGTCTTCGGCTTGTGCGACGGCTTCGCGCTGCTGTGCTTCGACGTGGTGGGCTTCGAGGCGCTCGCGGTGGCGGTCGGCGTGTCCGACGGCAGGGCCGTGGGCTCACCGTGCTGCTGGCTGCTCCACCGGCTGTACCAGTCGGGGCCGCCCCACCTGTCCTCGGCCCCGGCCGCCGTGCCCCGGTTCTGCGGCTGTCCGTCGCCGGACCAGTCCGTACAGGCCATGGCGACCGAGGGTATGCCTATGACCCCCATGGCGACCGCCGCGACGACCGTCCGCCGGTACTGCTTCTGATGACGATGCTTTCCCATGCGTGACCTCACCTCTGCTGTCCGGAGGCTGGTCATTCTCGGGACGCCCCGGCGCCGGACGCAAAGGGCTCTTCTACTACTGCGCCTCGTAGGCGGGCGAGGGCCTTGCGGCGGGCGGGAGAGCGTGCCGACCTGCCCGCCAGGTGGCCTCCGGAGCGTCTGTCACCCCGTCAGGAGCCCTCGTGTGGCGGAGAAGGCACGACGCTCGGCTTCCCGCCGGATCACCATCCGCCGGGACCCGTCCCGCATTCACGGCAAGACGGACAAGTCCCCCATGTCACCGGAGAGGGTTCTACTAAGCGGCCCGAACAGATCGTCGACTCGTGTGACAGATGTCACGGAACCATCAATTCCGGTTCTTCTCCAGGGCCGCCACCGCCTCCTTGGCGGCCTTGATGGCGCCCTTGTTGATCTCGTCCGTGCCCGGCGCCTTCTTCGACTCGAAGTCGCTGCCGTTGTACGTCACGATCACCAGCGCGTTGGAGGCGCGGGCGACCACCACGCCCTCGCGCGTCTGCTGCTTGTCCTCGGTGGCGAGGTTCACGACGGAGTAGGCGGCGTTCCCGAGCCCGGGGACCGGACCCCCGCCGCTCTTGTCCTCCAGCCGGCCCTGGTACGACCGTTCCGCCGCCTCGTCCGACTCCAGCACCTCGAAGGACACGTCGAGCCAGCGGTACTCGTAGCCCTTGAGCGCGTTCCAGGAACAGGTGCGGCGCAGATCCGAGTCCGTGGACGGTATCTCCTTGCCGGCCGTCTTGGCGCCCGGCACAAGGGACTTGAGGGTCTTCTCGGCGACGCTGTCGCACGGCGCCGGCGCGGCGGTGTACGTCTTCGCCACCTGTGTCCGCGAAGGGGCGGAGGCGGACTGGGTCTTCGTCTTCTCGGTCGGCTTGTCCGCGGCTTCCTGCGGCGCGGCCATCGGACCGGAGGACAGTGCCCAGCCGGCCGCGGCGAGGACGACCACCGGGGACAGGCGCGCGGTCAGGGCGATCGGCAGAGGAAAGGAACGCACGGCGCACTCTTCGTGGGGGACGGTGCGGAGGGAGTCCGCACAGCGGACGGGACGCCAGTGTCACACGCATTGTTGTGGTGCGGAAGGGTCAACTCGCTCCGTAGGCGGGCGATGACGGAGACGTACCCGGCAGTCACGGCCGCACGGCCGCGACCAGCCACACCCCGGCCCGCATCCGCACACCGCCGTCCCGTTCGTACGGCCGCAACGCTCCCTCCAGTTCGGCGCGCAGCCCGGCGGGGACCGTGGCCCGGCGGGGTCCGCGACAACAGGAAGCCGACGGCGTCCGCCGCGTCCCGGCCCCGGACCGCCTCGGTGGTGACCGGGGCGACCTCCACGTCCGTGTATCCGGAGAGGACCTCACGGATACGGGCCGGGTCCGACAGCGACGCCATCGCCCTCCGTACGGCGACCGTGTCCGGATCGGGCTCGTCGACGAGCCGGGCGAACGGGCCGAACGCCCGCGTCTCCTCCGAATCGGGCCCCGGCGGTTGCGGGCAGACGAACGCGAGCCGCCCTCCCGGGCGCAGGGCCGCAGCCGATGTCGAGGACGCGGTCGCCGGGCGCGACGGCCGCCGTCTCGAACAGGGCGTCGTTCACTCCCGTCGGCATCGCGTCGTAGCGGGACCGGTGGTCGGCCCAGTGGGTGCCGACGGAGCCGTTCCACGCCTCGGCCCGACGGGAGTCGGCGACGTGGATCACGAGATCTCCTGAGCGGTGTGGGAGGCAAGCGCGGTCTCGATGCGGTCCACGGCGGCGAACGCGCCGTAGGCGACGAGGTGCACCAGGCAGTGGTCCCTGGCCCGCGAGCGTGGGGAGGAGGTGCCGCCGGCCCTGCTCGCCATCCAGGAGGCGAGCGCGAGGCGATACGGGAACTGCGGGCCACTCTGGAGGTGTTGCGCACGGACGAGCCGGCCGGGACACCCCAGCAGCTCGTGGAGCGCGCCCGCGCGGCGGGCCTCGCCGTCGAGCTGACCGTCACGGGCGACGCGCGGGCCCTGGACGTGACCGTCGGCCGGGCCGCCTACCGCATCGTCCAGGAGGCCCTCACCGACGTGGCCCGGCACGCGGGACCGGCGAAGGTCTCCGTCCGACTCGAGCACGAGGACGTGGAGTTGACGACCCGTTACGTCTTCGAGGCGCTGCGCGCGGGCGCGAGCGGATTCTTGCTGAAGGACACCGAACCGGCCGACCTGCTCCAGGCCGTCGAGGTCGTGGCAAGCGGCGAGGCGCTGCTGTCGCCCTCGGCCACCCGTATCCTCATCGGCGAGTTCGTGGCCCGCCCCCCGGACCGGTCCACACCTCCCGGCCTGAAGTGCCTCACCCGGCGGGAACGAGAGGTGACCGCGCTCGCGGCCCGGGGGCTGACCAACGAGGAGATCGCCGACCACATGGTGACCAGCCCGTTCACGGCCAAGACCCACATCAGCCGCGCGATGACCAAGCCGGGCGCGCGTGACCGTACCCAACTGGTCGTGTTCGCTTACGAATCAGGGCTGGTGACGGCGCGCGGGCAGTGAGGCCGACGGTCAGGGCACCCGGGCGGTCCACTCCGGCGTGGTGAACTTCGTCCGTGCCAGTTCCTCCGCGAGGGCCAGCTCCTCGTCCGTCACCTTGCCGTCCACCGACCCGTACCGGGCGCGGAACGAGTCGATCATCCGCTCGATGACGGCCTCGCGCGGCAGACCGGTCTGCCGGCGCAGCGGGTCCACCCGCTTCTTCGCGCTCCTCGTGCCCTTGTCGGACAGCTTCTCCCGTCCGATGCGCAGCACGTCGAGCATCTTGTCGGCGTCGATGTCGTAGGCCATCGTCACGTGGTGCAGCACCGCGCCGGGGCCGCCGTCCGGGCCCACGATCCGCTTCTGGGCGGCGCCCGCGATCTTGCCCTGGTCGGTGGCGATGTCGTTCAGCGGCTGGTACCAGGCCCGGATCCCCATCTCACCGAGCGCGCCGAGCACCCAGTCGTCGAGGTAGGCGTAGCTGTCCTGGAACGACAGCCCCTGGACCAGCGTCTCCGGCACCGACAGCGAGTACGTGATGGTGTTGCCGGGTTCCACGAACATCGCGCCGCCGCCGGAGATCCGGCGCACCACCTCGATGCCGTGCCGCCGGGCGCCCTCGGCGTCCACCTCGTTGCGCAGCGACTGGAAGCTTCCGATGATCACCGCCGGGGCGCCCCACTCCCACACCCGCAGCGTCGGAGGACGCCGGCCCGCGGCGACCTCGGCGGTCAGCACCTCGTCCAGTGCCATGTGCAGGGCGGGGGACTGCGGGCCCTCGTGGACCACCTGCCAGCCGTAGTCGGTCCAGTCGGTGGCGTGCGCGAGCGCGCGACGCACCGCGATGCCGACGCCCTCCGAGGTGAGCCCGTACATCACGGTCCCCTCGGGGAGGGCCGCGTCGATCCGCGCGGCCAGACCGGCCGCGTCGGTGTCGGCGGGGGCGCCGTCCAGGGCGCGGTTCACGGCGTCCAGAGCCTCGTCGGGTTCGAGGAAGAAGTCGCCCGCCACGCGCGCGCGGCGCAGCACGCCGTCCTCCACGTCCACGTCCACGACGACGAGCTTGCCGCCGGGAACCTTGTACTCACCGTGCACGGCTCCGCCTTTCACTGCTGCCGAGAACGCCAACACCGGCGGGGGCGGGGATGTTCCCCGCCCCCGGACCGGCGGGAGGTCAGACGGCCCCGGCGGCGGTGGACACCGCGACGGTCCCGTCCCCCGGCTGCGGGTGCACACAGTGCCAGCGGTGTCCGTCCGGGCCGTCGGAGGCGGCCGGGAACGCGGTGGCGCACGCGTCGTCCGCCTTCCAGCAGCGGGTGCGGAACGGGCAGCCGGAGGGCGGGTTGGTCGCCGAGGGCACCGGGCCGTGCAGCACGATCCGCTCGGGACGCTCCAGCAGACTGGGCGTCGCCGACAGCAGCGCCTCGGTGTAAGGGTGGCGGGAGTCGCCGGAAACGTGGGCGGCCCGGCCCTCCTCCACCACACGGCCGAGGTAGAGCACCGCGATACGGTCGGCCGGATAGCGCACGGTCTGCACGTCGTGGGAGATGAGGACCATGCCCAGGCCGAGCCGCGAGCGCAGGTCCACCAGGAGGTCGAGGATCTGGGCGCGCACCGACACGTCCAGGGCGCTGGTGGGCTCGTCGGCCACGATCAGCTCCGGCTCCAGGGCCAGCGCGCGGGCGATCGCCACGCGCTGGCGCTGGCCGCCGGACAGCTGCCCGGGCAGAGCCTCCAGGGTGTGCCCGGGCAGGCCGACCAGATCCAGCTGCTCGCGCACGCGCTGCTCGCGCACGCGCTGCTCGCGCACGCGCTGCTCGCGCACGCGCTGCTCGCGCACGCGCTGCTCGCGCACGCGCTGCTCGCGCTCCGCGCGGGTGCCGCGCTCGTGCACGTCCAGCGGGTCCCGCAGGATCCGGCGTACGGGCAGCCGCGGGTTCAGAGCCGTCGAGGAGTCCTGGAAGACGACGCCGACGCTGGCGCCGAACCGGCTGCGGCGTTCCGCGGCGGGCATCTGCCACAGATCCTGACCCTTGAAGTACACGTGACCCTCGGTCGGGCGCTGGAGCCCGGTGACCACCCGGGCCAAGGTGGACTTGCCACAGCCCGACTCGCCGACCAGGCCGAGGATCTCGCCGCGCCGGACCTCCATGGAGGCGTCGGTCAGGGCGTGGACGGCGTCCCGGCGCAGGAGGCCACCGCTGCGCGCCTTGTGCCGGACGTGGATGCGGTCGAGCCGGACGAGCGGGTCCATGTCCCGATCGCTACAAGAGCTGTCGGGAAGACTCGATTGATCAGCGCGCCCCCACTCCATACGCTGTCCAGGTAAGTCCTGTCTGACCTGCTCGGCAGGTCCGGTGCCCTGCTCCACGACCACAGTCCGTGGTCCGGACGTGTGAGCCCCGGCACCCCGGGCCGAAAGTGGAACACGGGTCGATGAGAACGCCATGCTCGCCGCAGCGCGCGGCCGGGAGCCGCTGAACCATGATCACGAAGCTCTCCGCGGTGCTGCCCGACCTCGCGCCCTGGCGCTCCTCCCGGGACTTCCGCCTCCTGTGGGCGCAGGGCCTGGTCACCTACCTCGGCAGTGTGATGGCACTGATCGCGCTGCCGCTCCAGATCAAGGAACTGACCGGCTCCCCGCTCGCGGTGGGCGCGATGGGCGCCGTCGAACTGGTGCCGCTGGTGGTCTTCGGCCTGTACGGCGGGGCGCTCGCGGACGCGGTCGACCGGCGCAAGGTCATCGTGCTCACCGAGGCGGGACTGGGACTGCTGGCCGTCGTCCTGCTGCTGAACGCGCTGCTGCCGCACCCCATGCTGTGGCCGCTGTACGTGGTCGCGGCCGGAGTGGCGGCACTCGCCGGACTCCAGCGCCCCGCCCTGGACTCGCTGCTGGCCCGGATCGTCCCGCACGACCAGCTCGCCGCCGCGGCCGCGCTGAACGCCCTGCGCTGGCAGGCGGGCGCGATCGGCGGACCCGCGCTGGCCGGCCTCGTGGTGGGGGGGGGGGGGGCCCCCCCCCCCCCCCCCCCCCCCCCCGGGGGGGGGGGGGGGGGGGGGGGGGGGGGTGGGGGGGGGGCCCCCCCGCCCCCCCCCCCGCCCGCCCCCCCCCCCCCCCGGGCGGGGCAAACC
>NZ_JBIRTN010000022.1:0-143238 GCF_044334705.1 Streptomyces sp. NPDC020731 | reverse complement strand
CGGGGGGGGCGCCGGTGCCGCGGGGGGGGGGGGGGGGGGGGGGGGGGCGCGCCGGGGGGGGGGGGGGGGGGGGGGGGCCCCCGGCCCCCCCCCCCCCCCCCCCCCCCACCACCGTGGTCTGCTTCTTCGCGTCGGTCCTGATGTGCCGTCGGCTCTCACCCGTGCCGCCCGTCGAGCACGCCGCCAAGCCGTCGTTGCGCGGCATCGCCGAAGGGGCCAGGTACGCCTGGTCGCGGCCGGTGCTGCTCGGCACGTACGCGGTGGACCTGGCGGCGATGTTCTTCGCCTTCCCCAACACCATCTTCCCCTTCCTCGCCGACGAGCTCGACGCCGACTGGGCGCTGGGCCTGATGTACTCGGCGGGCGCCGTCGGATCGCTGCTGGTGAGCCTGACCAGCGGCTGGGTGTCACGGACGCAGCGGCACGGCCTGCTGGTGGTGTTCGGCGCCGCCGGCTGGGGCCTGGCCATGGCGGCGGCCGGCTGGACGCCGAACGTCTGGCTGGTACTGGTCTTCCTCGGCCTGGCGGGAGCGGGGGACATGCTGAGCGGTCTTGGCCGCTCGACCATCTGGAACCAGACCATCCCCGACCGGCTGCGCGGCCGGCTCGCCGGCATCGAGGTCCTCTCCTACAGCATCGGTCCCCAGCTCGGCCAGGTCCGCGCCGGGGCGATGGCCGGCTGGACCGGCGCCCGCCCGGCGATCTGGACCGGTGGACTGGCCTGCGTCGCGGCGGTGGGCCTGCTCACCGCCGCGCTGCCCGGGCTGGTCGGTTACGACGCCCGCACCGACGAGGACGCCCGCCGCCGCGCCGCCGAGGGCACCGGATCCGCACCGGACCGTGAGGACGCCGGCGTCGATCGGTAGCCTGCTGACCGATCAGGGCCGAACAGATGGGCAACGTTGCCGGCACGCGCGAACCCCGAGGTGAGAGATGCAGTTCACCACCCGCCCCACCCTCCAGGGCACCTTCGGAATGGTGTCCTCCACCCACTGGCTGGCCTCCCAGTCGGCGATGGCCGTGCTGGAGGACGGCGGCAACGCCTACGACGCCGCCGTGGCCGGGGCCTTCGTCCTGCACGTCGTCGAGCCGCACCTCAACGGACCGGCCGGTGAGGTGCCGATCCTGCTGGCGCCGGCCGGCGGTGAGGTGCGGGTGCTGTGCGGGCAGGGCGTTGCCCCGGCCGGGGCGAGCGTCGCCCACTACAAGGGACTCGGCCTGGACCTCGTCCCCGGCACCGGACCGCTCGCCGCGGCCGTGCCCGGTGCCTTCGACGCCTGGATGCTCCTGCTGCGCGACCACGGCACCAAGACCCTCGCCGACGTCCTAAAGTACGCCGTCGGGTACGCCGAGGACGGGCACGCTCCCGTGGAGCGCGTCGGCGGGACCGTCGAGACCGTACGCGAACTGTTCGAGACGGAGTGGCCCTCCTCGGCCGAGGTGTACCTGCCCGGCGGCCGGGCCCCGCGCCCCGGTGAACTGCTGCGCAACCCCGCCCTCGCCGCCACCTGGAAGCGGCTGCTGTCCGAGGTCGCCGGGGAGGGGGACCGGGAGGCGCAGATCGACGCCGCGCGGGAGGTGTGGCGGACCGGGTTCATCGCCGAGGCCCTGGTCCGGCAGGCCCGGCGCCCCACCATGGACACCAGCGGGGAGCGCCACACCGGCACCCTGACCGCCGCCGACCTCGCCGACTGGTCCGCGACCTACGAGACCCCGGTGACGTACGACTGGAACGGCTGGACCGTGTGCAAGGCCGGCCCCTGGAGCCAGGGCCCGGTCCTGCTCCAGCAACTCGCCCTGCTCCCGCCGGAACTGCCCCGCTACGGTTCCGCCGAGTACCTGCACCTGCTGATCGAGGGCTGCAAGCTCGCCATGGCCGACCGCGAGGCCTGGTACGGGGACGCGGCCGAGGTGCCGCTCGACGACCTGCTGTCGGCCGAGTACAACACCGAGCGGCGGACCAGGGTCGGCCCCCGCGCCTCCCACGACCTGCGGCCCGGCAGCCCCGGCGGGCGCACCCCCCGGCTGAGCGCCCACGCGCGCAGGGTGGTCACCGAGGACCCCGGCTTCAGGCCGATGGGCGTCGGCGAGCCGACCGTCGCCAAGAGCCCGACGTCCCCCGTGCCCGGCGAACCCGACGTCCTTGCCGACGGTGGCACCCGCGGCGACACCTGCCACCTGGACATCGTCGACCGCTGGGGCAACATGATCGCGGCCACCCCCAGCGGCGGCTGGCTCCAGTCGAACCCCGTCGTGCCCGAACTGGGCTTCCCGCTCGGCACCCGGCTGCAGATGACCTGGCTGGAGGAGGGACTGCCGGGCACCCTCACCCCCGGTCGCCGCCCCCGGACCACCCTCACCCCGTCCATAGCCCTGCGCGACGGGGTGCCCGTCATGGCGTTCGGCACGCCCGGCGGGGACCAGCAGGACCAGTGGCAGCTGCACTTCTTCCTCGCGGTCGCCCTGCGCGAGAAGGTACGCGGCGGACTCGACCTCCAGGGCGCCATCGACGCCCCCAACTGGCACAACGACAGCTTCCCCGGCTCCTTCTACCCGCGCGGCATGCGCCCCGGCAGCGTCACCGTCGAGTCCCGCACGGACCCGGCGGTGGTGGAGGCGCTGCGCCGCCGCGGCCACGAGGTGACGGTCGGTGACGCCTGGTCGGAGGGCCGGCTCTGCGCCGTCGCCCGGGACCCGGCCACCGGCGTCCTCTCGGCGGCGGCCAATCCGCGCGGCCAGCAGGGCTACGCGGTGGGCCGCTGAGCCCACGACGCCACGGGCCGGCACCCCATTTTCATCCCGATAACACCTGGAGTGCACCGGGCGGGTGGGGATTGTCAGTGGCGCGTGCTCTCATGGAGGCATGATCGAGAACAACGAAACCATCGACGAGTTTCTCGCCCGGCACACCTCCGACGTGGAGGAACTGGTCCGCAAGGCCGCGGCGCAGGAGATCATGCCGCGCTGGCGGCGGCTCGCCGACCACGAGGTGGACCTCAAGGCCGGCCCGCACGACCTGGTGACGGACGCCGACCGCAACGCCGAGCTGTACCTCACGGACGCGCTCGCCGCCCTGCTGCCCGGCTCGGTCGTGGTCGGCGAGGAGGCGGTGCACGCCAACCCGGCGTCGTACGAGGCGATACAGGCCGAGGCGCCGGTGTGGATCGTCGACCCCGTCGACGGCACCCGCCAGTTCGTGCACGGCGACACCGGCTTCTGCACCCTGGTCGCCCTCGCGCGGGGCGGAGTGGTGTACGCCTCCTGGACCTACGCCCCCGCCCGCGACCAATTCGCCACGGCCGTAAGGGGACAGGGGGCCCGCCTCGACGGCGAGCGGCTGCGCGCGGGTTCCCCGGAACCCGGCCGCGATCTCCGCGTGGCCACCTCCCACCCGGACTACACCACGGACGAGCAGAAGCGCGCCCTGCTCGGCCTGTGGACGGACGGCGTGGCCCCCCGCGCCTGCGGCTCGGCCGGACTGGAGTATCTGGCCATCGCCCGCGGCGAGTCGGACGCGACCGCGTTCAGCTGGGAAGCCGCCTGGGACCACGCGGCCGGTCTGCTCCTCGTGGAGGAGGCGGGCGGCACCCACCTCACGCGCGCGGGCGAGCCCTTCAGCATCAAGGGCGGCAACACCCTGCCCTTCACCGCGGCCCGCGACGCGGCCACCGCCCGCCGGGTGGTGGAACTGCTGACGGACGGAGCCTGATCACCCCCCTCGTCGGAGGCCCCAGGAGAACGTCAGCGGTCCGGCATATCCTGATCCTCCAGTGGCCGTCGGCTGACAAAGGAGTCCGAAGGTGCCGTCGATGCTCGATGCGGTCGTGGTGGGCGCGGGGCCGAACGGGCTGACCGCTGCCGTCGAGCTGGCCCGGCGCGGCTTCTCGGTGGCCCTGTTCGAGGCGAAGGACACCGTCGGTGGCGGCGCCCGCACCGAGGAACTCACCCTCCCCGGCTTCCGCCACGACCCGTGCTCCGCCGCCCACCCCCTCGCCGTCAACTCACCCGCGTTCCGCGCCCTGCCGCTGGAGCGCTATGGCCTGGAGTGGCTGCACCCCGAACTCCCCATGGCGCACCCCTTCCCCGACGGCACGGCGGCCGTGCTGTCCCGGTCGGTCGGGGAGACGGCCGCCTCCTTCGGGCCGCGCGACGCCGGCACGTACCGCCGGCTCGTCGAACCCTTCCTGCCCAAGTGGGACACCCTGGCCCGCGACTTCATGTCGCTGCCGCTGACCGCGCTGCCCCGCGACCCGGTCACCCTCGCCCGCTTCGGCCTGGCCGGCCTGCCCCCGTCGACCTGGCTCACCCGCCGCTTCCGCGACGAGCGGGCCCGCACCCTGTTCGCCGGCCTCGTCGCCCATGTCATGGCCCCTCTCGGCGGCTTCGCCACCGGCGCCGTCGGCCTGGTCTTCGCCCTCGCCGCGCACGCCCGCGGCTGGCCCGTCGCCCGGGGCGGCTCCCAGGCCATCTCCGACGCCCTCGCCGCGTATCTCGAGGACCTCGGCGGCAGCGTCCACACCGACTACGAGGTCAAGCGCCTCGACGACCTGCCACCGGCCCGGGCGTACGTCTTCGACACCTCGCCCACCGCCCTGGCCCGCATCGCCGGCTTCGGCAACCACTACGCGAACTACCGCTACGGCCCCGGCGTCTTCAAGATCGACTATGCGCTGGACGGCCCCGTCCCGTGGACCGCGCCCCAGGCCCGTACCGCCGGCACCGTGCAGATCGGCGCGGACAGCGACGAGATCGCCACCGCCCTGCGCGCCGCCTCCCGCGAGGGACGCGCCCCCGACGCGCCCTTCCTCATCACCGTGCAGCCAGGCGTCGCCGACCCCACCCGGGCCCCGGCCGGCAAACACGTCTTCTGGGCGTACGGCCATGTGCCGAACGGCTGGACCGGCGACCTCACCGACGCCCTGGAACGCCAGCTGGAGCGCTACGCCCCCGGTTTCCGCGACCGCGTCCTGGCCCGCGCCACCGCGGGACCGCCCGAACTCGCCGCCCGCAACGCCAACTACGTAGGCGGAGACATCGCCTCCGGCGCGGTCTCGGGACTCCAGCTCCTGCTGCGTCCCAAACTCTCCCTGTTCCCCTACGCGACCCCGCACCCGGCCGTCTTCATCTGCTCGTCGGCCACCCCGCCCGGCCCCGGCGTGCACGGCATGTCGGGGCACAACGCGGCGAAGGCCGTCTGGAGGAGGCTGCGCCGGACATGACCACCACGATCACGCTCGTCCAGGGCGACATCACCCACCAGAGCGCCGACGCGATCGTCAACGCGGCCAACTCCTCCCTGCTCGGCGGGGAGGCGTGGACGGCGCGATCCACCGCCGGGGCGGACCGGGGATCCTGGCCGAATGCCGCGCCCTGCGCGCTTCCAGGTACGGCAGGGGTCTGCCGACCGGTCAGGCGGTCGCCACCACCGCGGGCCGCCTCGAAGCCCGCTGGGTGATCCACACCGTCGGCCCGGTGCATCAGGCTTCAGGCAGTGATCCCGCGCTGCTCGCCTCCTGCTACCGGGAGTCGCTTCGCGTGGCCGACGAGCTGGGTGCCCGGACGGTCGCGTTTCCGGCGATCTCCACCGGCGTGTACCGGTGGCCGATGGACGACGCGGCCCGCATCGCGGTGGAGACGGTGCGGAACACGCCGACCGCCGTCGAAGAGGTGAGGTTCGTTCTCTTCGACGACCGGGCGTACGAAGCGTTCGCCCGGCAACTCGGCTGACGGGAACCACGGGAGCCGCGCAGCCGGCCGAGCGCCGCCGACAGCGGGGTCCGAAGCACCGGGTGACGGGCGCCGAGGCCACCGCCGCCCGCGGTGACGACACCGGCGACGCCCGGCGGCTGTCCGCACACCTGCCGGCGATGCTCCCCACCGGCCCGGCCCGGCCCGGCCCGGCCCGGCCGCGGCGCACGGCCGACCGGCCGGCCGGCCGTGCGCCGTGCGCCGCGGGACGCGGGACGCGGGACGCGGGAAAGGTGACCAGGAGGGTACGCGCGGGGGTCGGTGGAGTGACATCTCGGACGTCTTGCCGGCCATCTGCCCCCGCTACGCTGCCGCGGTGGCCGTGAACCGATTCGATTCCGCCGTCGTGGACGCGAGGGGGCGGCGCTCCGTGCGCGGTGTGGTGCCCGGCGAGGACGGGGGACGGCGCGGGGCCGATCAATTCCCCTGCGCCCGGAGCCGTACCTTCCGGCCTTTTCGTCCTCCGCGCGCCCGCGTCACGGTGCCCGGCACCCCACCGGACAGCGGGTGACGCTCTCGAAGGGGCGGAGAAGGGCCCCGACCGGTGGGTGCACGGCCGGGTGACCGGGACGGCGCGGGACCTGTCGGGCCGGTCCGGGGCCGTGCGGCACGAGCGAACGGACCTGCCCTGCCCGGCCGGGCGGATCGCCGACGGCCGGGAGGCGAGCGCGGCGGACGGTGCCGTGCCCGTCACCCCGGTGGAACGCTCTTCGTGCGGCGGCCGTCCACGCCCGGTGGAGGCCGGTGATGTTCCGAACCCGGCACCGCGCCCCGGCCACGGGGCACCGCGAGCGTGCGGCCGCCGTGCGGCGGACAACCGTGAGACCGAAGGAGAACGAGCAATGTCACGCCAGAACAGGTCAGGTGGCGGCGCGTCCGCCCGCCCGGCCGGCACCGACGGCGGGTCACCGGTCCGTCGCGCGGTGGTGCTGTCCCCGGTGGGCGACGACGTGCAGCAGGCCGTGCTGCGGCCCGCCCCGCACCGTGGCACGGAGACCACGAGCGACACCGTCACCGCCGAAGGCACCGCGAGGGCCGGCGAGACCGGCCGGGACGAGACGGGAACCCCCTCCACGGCCGAGTCCGGGATGACCTCGGCCGCGAGCGAGCCGGGGGCACGGGAAGAGGCCGCGGAACCGGGTGCGGACCGCGGGGAACGGCCGGAGACAGTGGCGGGCACCGCCACGCCGGCCCGCACCGCGTCACCGGACGGCACGGCGTCACCGGACGGCACGGCGTCACCGGCCCGCACCGCGGAGCCCCTGTCCGGACCGGCTGCCGCACTCGGTGGCGCCCGCCGGTCCGGCGGGGCCGGGAGGGGGAGCGACGACGGCGACGGTGCGCCGGGGCGGCCGAAGGCCCCCATGCTGGCCGCCGCCGGAATCGCCGGGGTGATCCTGCTCGCCGTACCGCTGTTGATCATGGCCGGCGACGACCGGGACGAGCGGCCCGAGGGGCACGCCACCGCGGCCGCCGACTCCCGGGCGCTGCTCGACGGTCAGGAAGCACAGCAGCCGCCGGGTGTTTATGCCGCGGGGCCCTCGAAGGGCGGCGCTCCGGCGGACTCGTCGAAGGACGAGGAAGGCGACGACGGGAAAGACGGGAAGAAGGCGAGGGACGGGGAGGCGGAGGTGAAGGACGACGGCAAGGCGCCCCCGGACGACTCCGGCTCCGTCGCCGACGCAAGCCCGCGGGCCGCCTCGCAGGGAAAGAAGGAGGAGGACACGGCGAAGGAGTCGGACCGGCGGACCGAGAGGAAGGCGGACACGACGGTCACCGTCGCCGCCGCCCGGATCGTCAGCGCAGACACCGGCAAGTGCCTCACCGCGAGTTCCCGGGGAGTCGGGGCGGAACTGGTCATCCAGCCCTGCGGAGCCCCGGAAGGCGCCCAGATCTGGTCCTTCCACGACATCGACAGCACCCTGCGCATCGGCGAGGACCTGTGCATGGGGCTGGACGGCGGGTCGGTGGAGAAGGACACGGCCGTCCGGCTGCAGCGGTGCGACGGGTCGAGCGGGCAGAAGTTCAAGATCAACAGTACCGAGGACCTGGTGTCGCTCAAGGCCGGCAACAAGTGCGTCGACGTGTGGTGGGGCGAGGAGGCCGACGGCACGCCGGTCAAGCTGTGGCCCTGCACCGGCACCGCCAACCAGACCTGGCGGCGCGGCTGATTCCGTCCCCGGACCCGGAGTGCCGCCACCCGCAGCCGGCGGCGGCATCGGTGTCGACGGGCCCGTCCTCCGGGCCCGTCCTCCCGTGGCGGGCGGTCGCAGTGGGTGTGCGGCGCGCGGACGTGCGAGGCGTTCGCCGCGCGGCGTCCGGAGGTCAGTGTCCGCCCTCGCCCGGCAGGCACGTGCCCTCGACGGTGCGGCCGACGACCTCCACATCGGCGTGGCCGGTGGCGTCGACCGTGCCGTTGACGCACACCCGGCCCTTGCCGCCGCCGAGCAGCACACCGTGATCGGGGACCGCGAAACCCTTTGTCCGTAGCTCGAGCGCCTCCGGCCGTACTCCGATGGCGTCGGCGGCCGCCGCGCGGAGCCCGTTCTCCGTGGGTCCGGCGTCCGCCGACTTCCCCAACGCGGCGGCCAGCGCCTTCGCCCGTGGCGCGGCCGCCTCCTTCTGCTCCGCCGTGATGGTTATCCGCTCGCGGTACGCGTGGTTCTCCGCCAGCCGCTGGTTCCAGTCGAAGGGGATGCAGGGGGAAGGCGTCGGCCCCCGTTCCTCGGGAAGGGGGCAGTAGCCCTGCGGCTCGGGCGAACGGGCCGGCGTACCGGCGCATCCGGCCGTCACGGCGACGAGCAGGAGGATCGGCAGGGCGGCGAGAAGGCGGGGGCATGTCCGTGGCATGAGCAGATCATTCCAGACGGGGAATCCCGGAAGCTCCGGCCGAAACACCAGGAACGAACAGAGTCCGACGGGATCATTGCTTCGTTTGTGTTCGAGTCCTAGGGTGTGGCTGGCTCAGTAATCGCTCCGTCACCACTGGTTGCGATGTCCCCCTGTCGCAACGCCCCGTCCGGCAACGCGTCGAGGGGGAGTCCGACGTGCCCTCAGTCCGTGCAGCGCTCTGTCGTACCGAGGAAGGCCACGGTCATGCCGCACCCGCACACGTCTCCCGCCGGCCGGTCCCCCCACGGGGGACCGCCGGTCGTCAGCCGCCGCCGTCTCCTGGAGTCCGGCGCCGCCGCGCTCGGCGCCCTCGCCCTGCCCGCCTCGCCCGTCGCGGCGCACGCGGCCGGCCGGCCGGCGGCGGCCGACACGCCCCCGGAGTGGAACGACTTCGGCGTCTTCCGGCTCGGTACCCAGCCGCCGCACACCACGCTCATGCCGTACGCGGACGTGCGACAGGCCCTCACCGCCGACCGCACCCGCTCGCCCTACCGGCAGAGCCTCGACGGCACCTGGAAGTTCGCCTACGCCGACCGCCCCGAGGACCGGGACGCCGACTTCCACCGCACCGACACCGACGACGGCGACTGGGAGACCATCCCGGTCCCGTCCGTGTGGCAACTGCACGGCCACGACTTCCCGATCTACCTGAACATCACCTACCCGTACTGGGGCCCCAACGGCCGTGGCGAGGACCCGCAGCCGCCCGCCGCCCCGACCCGCTACAACCCGGTCGGCCAGTACCGGCGCACCTTCACCGTCCCGCGCGACTGGCGGGGACGGCGCACCTTCCTCCACTTCGAGGGCGTCAAGTCCGCCCACTACGTGTGGATCAACGGCGAACTCGTCGGCTACGACGAGGACTCCTACACGCCCTCCGAGTACGACATCACCGACCACCTGAAGCCCGGCACCAACCAGATCGCCGTCGAGGTGTACCGCTACGCCGACGGCGACTGGCTGGAGGACCAGGACATGATCCGGCTGAGCGGCATCTTCCGCTCGGTGTACCTGTACTCCACCCCGGCCGTGCACCTGCGCGACTTCAAGCTGGACACCCCGCTGAACGACACATACACGCAGGCCGAGCTGGCGGTCACCGCGAGCGTACGGGCGTACGGCGGCGGCGAGTCCGGCCGGTACACCGTGGAGACCCAGCTGTACGACGCGCGCGGCCACGCCGTCTGGTCCCGTCCGCTCGAGCAGACCGCCGACCTCGGTACGGCCGGCGCCGGCGAGGACGTCACCGTGCGGGCCTCGAAGGCCGTGGCCGGGCCCCGGCTGTGGTCGGCCGAGCACCCGGACCTCTACACGGCCGTCCTCAGACTCCGCGACCCGGCCGGCAAGGTGGTCGAGACCCTGTCCCACCGCGTCGGCTTCCGCGAGTTCGCCATCGAGGACGGGCTGATGCGGATCAACGGCCGACCCGTCTCCTTCCGCGGCACCAACCGCCACGAGATGCACCCGTCCCGCGGCACCGCCCTCACCCGCGAGGACCTGGTCGAGGACATCACGCTCATCAAGCGGATGAACATGAACTCCGTCCGCACCTCGCACTACCCCAACAACCCGCTGTGGTACGAACTCGCCGACGAGTACGGCCTCTACCTCGTCGACGAGACCAACCTCGAGACCCACGGCATCCGTTCCGAGTACCCGGGCGACCACCCGGAGTGGACGGCGGCCTGCGTCGCCCGCGCCCGGAACATGGTCCACCGCGACAAGAACCACCCCTCGGTGGTCATCTGGTCGCTCGGCAACGAGGCCGGCGGCGGCACCACCTTCACCGCCATGCACGACTGGATCCGCTCCTACGACGCCACCCGCGTCATCCAGTACGAGGGCGACGACCGGCCGGGGATCAGCGACATCCGCTCGGAGATGTACGAGAGTCCGTCACGCGTCGAGCAGCGGGCGAAGGACACCGCCGACACCCGGCCGTACGTCATGATCGAGTACTCCCACGCGATGGGGAACTCCAACGGCAACTTCAAGAAGTACTGGGACGTCGTCCGCCGCCACGACGTCCTCCAGGGCGGCTGGATCTGGGACTTCGTCGACCAGTCCCTCTACACGCCCGTCCCCGCCCGCACCCTGCTCACCGAGTCCGGTCCGGCCGGCCTGCGCGGCGAGATCCTCGCCACCCGCGGCAGCCTCGACCGGGACAAGGGCCTCTCCGGCATCACGGTCTTCGAACGCGACGACAGCCTCGACCTCACGGGTTCACTGACCCTGGAGGCATGGGTCACCCCCGACGTGACGGGTTACCACCAGCCGATCCTCGCCAAGGGCGACACCCAGTACGCGCTCAAGCAGACCGACGACACCCTGGAGTTCTTCATCCACTCCGGCGGCCAGTGGATCACCGCGAGCTGGGTGCTGCCGGACGACTGGACCGGCCGCGAACACCACATCGCGGGCGTCTTCGACGCGGACGCCGGCACGCTGACCCTGTACGCCGACGGCGCGGTGAAGGGCACCCGGACCACCACCCGGCGCCCCAGCAGCAACACCGCGCCGCTCGCCCTCGCCTCCGACGCCGACAACCAGACCCGGGAGTTCAGCGGCACCATCCGCCGCGCCCGCGTCTACGCGCGCGCCCTCACCGCCACCGAGCTGGCCTCGGACGACCGGGGGCCCGGTGACGACGGTGTGCGGTTCTGGTTCGACGCCGCCACCGTCGGGGCCGACAGGAAGCGGCCCAAGGAGAGGACGTTCCTCGCCTACGGTGGCGACTGGGGCGACAACCCCAACGACGGCGCGTTCGTCGCGGACGGCGTCGTCACCGCCGACCGCGGTCACACCGGCAAGGCCGCCGAGGTCAAACGCGTCTACCAGGCGATCAACGTCGCCCGCGGCTCCGACGAGGGCGTCCCCGGCGCCGTCACCCTCACCAACGAGTACCTGTTCACCGACCTCCGCGAGTTCGACGGCCGTTGGGAACTCGTCGCCGACGGCGAGGTCGTACGGCGGGGAAGGCTGACCCGGGACCAGCTGGACGTGGCGCCGCTGTCGGGGAAGGACATCACCCTGCCCGTACGCCTGCCGAAGGACCCGGACCCGGGCACGGAGTACTTCCTCCAGCTCTCCTTCACCACCAAGGAGTCCACACCGTGGGCCGAGGCCGGCTTCGAGGTGGCCCGGCAGCAGCTCCCGCTCGACGCCGGAAGCCCGGCCGTGACCCCCGTACCCCTGGACAGCGTCCCGGCCCTGCGCCACGAGGACCGCGAGGAGGACATCCGGATCACCGGCAGGGACTTCTCGGTCACCGTCGACAGGAGCAGCGGCACCATCACCTCCTACGAGGCGAAGGGCACCCGCCTGATCACCTCCGGACCGGTGCCCAACTTCTGGCGGGCGCCCACCGACAACGACCGCGGCAACGGCCAGCACACCCGCAACCAGACCTGGCGCGACGCCGGCGCCCGGCGGAAGGTCACCGACGTCACCGTACGGGCCCTCGGCGAGCGGGCCGTCGAGATCACGGTCGGGGGCACGCTGCCCACCACCGTGGAGTCGACGTACACCACCACCTACACGGTGTTCGGCAACGGCGAGATCAAGGTAGACAACACCCTGCACCCGGGCGCCGCGAACCTGCCGTACATCCCGGAGGTCGGCACACTGCTGTTCCTGCCGCGCCGCCTGGACCGCCTGCACTTCTACGGCCGTGGCCCCGAGGAGAACCACTGGGACCGCAACACCGGTACCGACGTGGGCCGTTACACGTCGACCGTGGCCGACCAGTGGACCCCCTGCATCCGTCCGCAGGAGAACGGCAACAAGACCGATGTCCGCTGGGCCGCCCTCACCGACGACGACGGGCGCGGTCTGCTGGTGTCGGGCGCACCCCTCCTGGAGATCAACGCCTCGCACTTCACCCCGGAGGACCTGTCGGCCGGCGTCCGGCACGACTACCAGCTGACGCCACGGGACGCGGTCGTCCTGCGGGTCAACCACCGTCAGATGGGCGTCGGCGGCGACAACAGCTGGGGCGCGCACACCCACGACGAGTTCAAACTCTTCGCCGACCGGGACTACGCGTACACCTACCGTCTTCGCCCGCTCACCGACGTGGGCGGGGCGACGGCGGCCTCGCGCCGGCCCACGGCGACCGAGTAGGGGGCACACGCGGGAGCCCGGGGTACCCGGGCTCCCATGGGTGACATTCTGGTCGGGGCCTGTTCGTGGACGGACCGCCAACTCGTGGCGAGCGGGTGGTACCCGCGCGGCCGGCGGGACGCCGAAGGGCGGCTGCGGCACTACGCCTCCAGGCTGCCCGTCGTCGAGGTGGACTCCGGCTACTACGCGCTGCCCAGCCGCCGCAACAGCGAGCTGTGGGTGGAGCGCACACCGGACGGCTTCCGCTTCGACGTCAAGGCGTTCTCGCTGCTGACCGGTCACCCCACCCGGCCGGAGGCGCTCCCCGCCGACCTGCGGGACCGGCCGGTGGACGGCGCCCTGCTGGACGAGGTGTGGGGGAGGTTCACGGAGGCGGTCGAGCCGCTGCGCGAGGCCGGGCGGCTGGGCGCCGTACTGTTCCAGTTCCCGCCCCGGTTCGCGCCCGGAGCCCCGGCCGAGCGGGCACTGGAGGAGTGCGCGCGGCGCGCGGCGGGCTGGCCGCTCGCCGTCGAGTTCCGGCATCCGGCGTGGTGGGAGGCGGAACGGGCCGGGGACACCCTCGCGCTGCTGTCCGGGCTGGGCGCGACGGCCGTCGGCGTGGACATGGCCCAGGGGCTCACCGGCTCCCTGCCTCCCGTCGTGCCCGTCAGCCGTCCCTCGCTCGCCGTCGTACGGTTCCACGGCCGCAGCAGGGCCTGGGGGAGGGGCAGCAAGGAGGACCGCTTCCGCCACGACTACGACGTGGCCGAACTCGCCGCCTGGGTCCCCCGGTTGCGCCGCGCGGCCCGGCAGACGGACGAGCTGCACGTATTGTTCAACAACTGCTGTGCGGACGCCGCCGTACGCGCGGCCGAGACCATGCGGGGGCTGCTCACCCCGCGGCGTCGCTGATCCCCAGCCGCAGGTGCTCCACGTGGTAGACGGCCTGGTCGAGCAGCTCGGCGACATGGTGGTCGTGCAGCGCGTACACCACGGAACGGCCCCGGCGCTCGCCGATCACCAGGCCCAGATTGCGCAGCAGCCGCAGCTGGTGAGAGCAGGCCGACTGCTCCATGCCCACCTCCGCCGCCAGCTCCGTGGCCGGCAGCGGGCCCTCGCGCAGCCGGGCGAGGATCAGCAGCCGGGAGGGCGTGGACAGGGCCTGGAGCGTGGTGGCGACCTTCGCGACGTTGTCCGCGTCCAGGCGCACCCGCTCGGCCTCGTCTCGCGGGATGACGGCTCCATGACCCATGAGGACATCCTACCCATCGCATATGAACGCATGAATGAGTCTTCATGTGTTCCTGTATGGTGGCCGGGTGTCCGTGACTCTCGCTCCCGCGCCCCGGTCGTCCGTCGGTGTCCCGGCGCCGCGCCGCCGTACCCGTGTCCTCGCCCTCCCGGAAGCCCGGTGGGCGCTCGCCGCGCTCGTCGCCTTCCTGGCGGGGCTCGCCGCCGATCTCGGCGGTGCGCCGGGCTGGGCCGGCGGAAGCCTGTACGCCGTGGCCTACGTGTGCGGCGGTTGGGAACCGGCTCTCGAAGGGCTGCGCGCACTGCGTGAGAAGACCCTCGACGTCGACCTGCTGATGATCGTCGCCGCGCTGGGCGCCGCCGCGATCGGGCAGGTCCTCGACGGCGCCCTGCTCATCGTCATCTTCGCCACCTCCGGCGCCCTGGAGGCCCTGGCCACCGCCCGCACCGCCGACTCCGTACGCGGCCTGCTCGACCTCGCGCCCACGACGGCGACCCGGGTCACCGAGAGCGGCGAGGAGACGGTCCCCACCGCCGAACTCGCCGTCGGTGACCTCGTGCTGGTCCGCCCGGGGGAGCGCATCGGCGCCGACGGAACGGTCCTGGACGGCGTCGGCGAGGCCGACCAGGCCACCATCACCGGTGAATCCCTGCCGGTCGTCAAACGCCCCGGCGACGAGGTCTTCGCCGGCACCCTCAACGGCACCGGCGCCCTGCGCGTCCGGGTCGGCCGCGACCCCGCCGACTCGGTCATCGCCCGCATCGTGACCCTGGTCGAGGAGGCCTCCCGCACCAAGGCGCCGACCCAGCTCTTCATCGAGAAGATCGAGCAGCGGTACGCGGTCGGCGTGGTCGTCGCCACCCTCGCCGTGTTCGGCGTTCCGCTCGCCTCCGGAGAGAACCTCACCGACGCCCTGCTCCGGGCGATGACCTTCATGATCGTCGCCTCGCCGTGCGCGATCGTCCTCGCCACCATGCCGCCCCTGCTGTCCGCCATCGCCAACGCCGGCCGCCACGGCGTCCTCGTCAAGTCGGCGGTCGCCATGGAACGCCTCGGCGAGATCGACGCGTCCGCCCTCGACAAGACCGGCACCCTCACCGAAGGCACCCCCGAGGTCACCGCCGTACGCCCGCTGCCCGGCTCCGGCCTGGACGAGGGCGCCCTCCTCACCCTGGCCGCCTCCGCCGAGCACTCCAGCGAGCACCCGCTGGCCCGCGCCGTGGTGACCGCCGCCCGCACCCGCGGCCTGTCCCTCGCCCCCGCCACGGACTTCACCGCCACACCCGGCCACGGCATCACCGCCACGGTGAACGGGGCCGTGATCACCGTCGGACGCGGGGACCCGGCGGAGGCGGAGCACGGTGAGACCGTCGTCCGCGTCACCCGCGACGGCACCCCCGTGGGCACCCTCGCCCTCACCGACCGGCTCCGCCCCGACGCCCCGGCCGCCACCTCCGCCCTGACGGCCCTCACCGGCACCACCCCCGTCCTCCTGACCGGCGACAACGCCCACGCCGCCGCCCGCGTGGCCACCGCGACCGGCCTCACGGACCTCCGCGCCGGCCTCCTCCCCGAGGACAAGGTGAACGCCGTACGGGACCTCCAGGACGCAGGCCGCAAGGTGCTGTTCGTCGGCGACGGCGTCAACGACGCGCCCGCCCTCGCCGCCGCACACGCCGGCGTCGCGATGGGCCGCGCGGGCTCCGACCTGGCCCTGGAGACGGCGGACGCGGTCGTCGTACGCGACGAACTCGCCGCCGTGCCCGCGGTCGTACGGCTCTCCCGCACCGCCCGCCGGCTCGTGACGCAGAACCTGGTCATCGCGGGCACGGCCATCACCGGCCTCGTCCTGTGGGACCTCATCGGCCATCTCCCCCTGCCGCTCGGCGTCGCCGGCCACGAGGGATCCACCGTGCTGGTCGGCCTGAACGGGCTGCGGCTGCTCCGCGCGTCGGCATGGCGATCCGGGCAGCCGCAGGACACGTGACGTCGATGTCGGATTCCCGCCAGACCGGGGCGCCGGCCGTGCCCGATCCTTGAGGCATGCAGAAGGGGATGCACACCGACACCGAGCGCTGCGTGCGCGCCGTGCGGTCGAAGGACGCGCGGTTCGACGGCTGGTTCTTCACCGCCGTCCTGACCACCGGCATCTACTGCCGGCCCAGCTGCCCGGTGGTCCCGCCCAAGCCCGGGAACATGGTCTTCCACCCGAGCGCGGCGGCCTGCCAGCAGGCCGGATTCCGGGCCTGCAAACGCTGCCGGCCCGACACCAGCCCCGGCTCACCGGAGTGGAACCAGCGGGCCGACGCGGTGGCCCGCGCCATGCGGCTGATCGCCGACGGCGTCGTGGACCGCGAGGGCGTCCCCGGTCTCGCCGCCCGGCTCGGCTACAGCACCCGGCAGGTCGAACGCCAGCTGCTCGCCGAGCTGGGCGCGGGTCCCCTCGCGCTCGCCCGCGCCCAGCGCGCCCAGACCGCGCGGCTGCTCATCGAGACCACGGACCTGCCGATGGCGCAGATCGCCTTCGCGGCCGGCTTCTCCTCCATCCGCACCTTCAACGACACCGTCCGCGAGGTCTACGCACTCGCCCCGGGCGACCTGCGCACCCGGGCACCGAAGAACGCCTCCCGCGCCACCCCCGGAGCGCTCTCCCTCCGCCTGCCGTTCCGCGCCCCGCTCAACCCCGACAACCTCTTCGGCCACCTCGCCGCCACCGCCGTACCCGGCGTGGAGGAGTGGCGGGACGGTGCCTACCGGCGCACGCTGCGCCTGCCGTACGGGCACGGCATCGTCGCGCTCACCCCACGTCCCGACCACATCGCCTGCCGCCTCACCCTCGCCGACCCCCGCGACCTCACCGTCGCCATCAGCCGCTGCCGCCGCCTGCTCGACCTGGACGCGGACCCGGTCGCCGTCGACGAGCAGCTGCGCGCGGACCCGGTCCTCGCACCCCTCGTCGACAAGGCACCCGGCCGCCGCGTGCCGCGCACGGTCGACGCGGCGGAGTTCGCCGTCCGGGCCGTCCTCGGCCAGCAGGTCTCCACGGCCGCCGCCCGCACCCACGCGGCCCGCCTGGTCACCGCGCACGGCACCCCCGTGGACGACCCCGAGGGCGGGCTCACCCACCTCTTCCCGTCCCCCGAGGCACTGGCCGCGCTCGACCCCGAGACCCTCGCCATGCCCCGCACCCGCCGCACCACGTTCACCACTCTCGTACGCCGACTCGCCGACGGCGACCTCCACCTGGGTGCCGAGAGCGACTGGCCCGAGACCCGCGCCCTGCTCCTCGCCCTCCCCGGCTTCGGCCCCTGGACGGCCGACGTCATCGCCATGCGCGCCCTGGGCGACCCCGACGCCTTCCTCCCCACCGACCTCGGCATCCGCCGCGCCGCCCGCGAACTGGGCCTGCCCTCCACCCCGGCCGCCCTCACCGCGCGCGCGGCGGCCTGGCGGCCCTGGCGGGCGTACGCGGTCCAGTACCTGTGGGCGACGGACAGCCACCCGATCAACTTCCTGCCGGTGTAAAGAAACCAGGGACCCGTAACCGATGAAGCAGCACACCGTGACCGACAGCCCCTACGGCCCGCTGACGCTCGTCGCCGACGACGGCGTCCTGTGCGGCCTCTACATGACCGACCAGCGCCACCGCCCGCCCGAGGAGACCTTCGGCTCCCCCGACGACACCCCCTTCGCCGAGGCGCGGGAGCAGCTCTCGGCGTACTTCGCGGGCGAGTTGAAGGAGTTCGCCCTCGAAATACGCCTGCACGGAACCCCGTTCCAGCGCCGCGTCTGGGACCGGCTGACCCGCATCCCGTACGGCGAGACCCGCACCTACGGCCAACTCGCCGACGCCCTCGGCAACTCCAGAGCATCCCGCGCGGTGGGTCTCGCCAACGGCCGCAACCCGATCGGCATCATCGTTCCCTGCCACCGCGTCATCGGCGCGAGCGGGAGCCTCACCGGCTACGGCGGCGGCCTGGAGCGGAAGCAGCGCCTGCTGGACTTCGAGCGCGGAACCGCCTTGTTCTAGGCGGCGATCCGGTGCAGCAGCCCGGGCAGCGAAGTGCCGATCGGTTCCCGGATCACCTCGTCGGCGAGATCGTCGTACGGGGTGGGCCCGGCGTTGACGACGATCAGTCGGGCCCCGTGGTTGGCGGCCACCTCCGCGAGCCCGGCGGCGGGGTGGACCTGGAGACTGGTACCCACCGCGATGAAGACGGTGCACGCCTTGCTGATCGCCGCCGCCTCGCCGAGCACCACGGGATCGAGCCGCTCGCCGAACATCACCGTCGCCGGCTTGAGGACGCCGCCGCAGTGCGGACACGGCGGATCGTCCTCACCTGCCTCGACGCGGGCGAGGGCGTCCTCCATCGGGCCGCGCGCGTGGCACTTGGTGCACACCACGCTCCGTGCCGTGCCGTGGAGTTCGAGCACCTTGCGGTCCGGCATTCCGGCGAGCTGGTGCAGCCCGTCCACGTTCTGCGTGATCACCCGCACCGGCACCCCGGAGCGCTCCAGCCCGGTCACGGCGCGGTGCGCGGCGTTCGGCTCGACGCCGAGCGCGAAGTTCTCCCGTCGCATCTGCCAGGAACGGCGGCGGATCTCCGGGTCGCCCATGTAGTACTCGTACGTCACGAGCTTCTCGGCCTCGGGATCGCGGCGCCACAGTCCGTCGGGCCCGCGGTAGTCCGGGATGCCGGAGTCCGTGCTGACACCGGCACCGGTGAGGAGGGCGACGAGGAGCTTGCTCATGCGGCCGAGGGTAGGCCGCGGGGCGCCGGTCCGGCGAGCGGATATCGCCCCGCGCCGGCTCAGCGCACCCGGTACCCGTCCTCCAGCTCCGCGGTGCCCGAACCGTCGGCGAGGACGTCCAGCGCGGCCAGCGCCCGGCGCCCCAGGGAGCCGTGGAGGTACTCGGCCAGTTCCTCACGCGGAACGAGCCGCCAGGACAGCAGCTCCGACTCCTGCAGCAGGATCGCCGCGAGGTCGTCCGCGCCGAGCACGCCACCGTCGTACAGATACGCCACCAGCGGCGGCCGGCCCGGCCCGCGCACCCAGTCCACCGCCAGCAGCCGTCCCAGCTCCCGGTCCAGCCCGATCTCCTCGGCCGTCTCCCGCCGCGCTCCCTCGCGCGGGCTCTCCCCGTCGTCCGACTCGACCGTCCCGCCGGGCAGCGCCCACCCCTCCCGGTAGTTCGGCTCGACGAGCAGCACCCGCCCCTCCTCGTCCCGGAAGAGAGCGGCGGCTCCGGCGAGGACACGGGGGAGGGAGGCGACGTAGGTAGCGAAGTCCTGGACAGGCTGAGTGGTGGTCATGCCCGGAAGGGTAACCGTGGCGCCGGGTACCGCCGCGGGCACGGAGCCGGCCGTGCGGGGCGCACGGCAGCACACGCCGGTCCCGTGATCGACACTGAAGGCGCGTGCGCCGGGGGCACGGACTTCAGGCCTTTGCCTGCGCCAGCCGCAGCGTTCGTTCGGCCAGTTCGCTGATCCGGACCCCGTCGAAGCCGAAGACGGCGCTGCGGACCGTGTCCTGGAGCGGGTCCTTCCACCGGGCCGGGACGGCCGTCGCGCCGCACAGGACGCCCGCCACCGAGCCCGCCGTCGCACCGTTGGAGTCGGTGTCCAGGCCGCCGCGCACGGTCAGGGCGATGGTGCGGGTGAAGTCGCCGTCGCCGTACAGCAGGCCGGCGGTGAGGACGGCCGCGTTCGGGACCGTGTGGATCCAGCCGAGGCCCGTCGTCTCCCCGGCGAGCGTGGTGAGCGTGTCCTCCCAGGCCAGTCCCGCCTCGTGCAGGGAGGCCACCCGGCGCACGGTCCGGGCGAGACGGCTGCTCGCCGGGATCACCGTCAGTGCCTCGTCCACGGCGTGCCGCACCGTGGGTGCCGTGAACGCCGCCGAGACCAGCGCCGCCGCCCACATCGCGCCGTACACCCCGTTCCCCGTGTGGGACAGCACCGCGTCCCTGCGGGCCAGCGAGGCGGCACGGCGCGGGGCACCCGGAGAGGTCCAGCCGTGGATGTCGGCGCGGATGAGGGCGCCGATCCACTCCTGGTAGGGGTTGTCGTAGGTGGCCGTGAGCGGGGGTTTGAGGCCGTTCGCGAGGTTGCGGTAGGCCGCCCGCTCCGCCGTGAAGGTCTGCAGGTACGGCAGCCGCAGCAGCCACAGGTCGCCCACCTGCTCGGTGCTGAAGGCGAAGCCGTGGGTCTCCAGCAGGTCGAGACCGAGGATCGCGTAGTCGATGTCGTCGTCCCGGCAGCTGCCGTGGACGCGGCCGCGGACGCAGGACCGCCACTCGGGGCGCAGGTCGAGGCCCTCGCTCTCGGTCGGCGGCTCGGGAAGGTAGTCGGTGAGGGGGAGGGCGCCCGTCCGCCGCAGGTAGCGGTCGATGCGCTCGCGCGTCCACACCTCGCCCTGTTCCACCGGTTTGCCGAGCATGTTGCCCGCGATCCGGCCCACCCAGCCCCCGAGGATGCGGTCGGCGAGTCCCGGCTCCGTGTCCACAGCGTTCATGGCGGTCATGGGTCCGGTCTACCCGATTCCGGGCCGTTCCACGGGCTGGGCAGGGCATGGCGGCGACCGTGCCCGCCGGTTAAGGTCACAGCGGCGCGACTGGCCTTGACATGCGCGCGAGGCCCGGAGAACGAGGGGAATGCAAGTGGCGGACGCTGCAGGGAGCGGCACTCGTACGGCACGGCCGGCACAGCGGGTGCTCGTCGCCGCGGACAAGTTCAAGGGGTCGCTGACGGCCGTCGAGGTCGCCGAGCGGGTGACGGCCGGGCTGCGCCGGGTCGTACCGGACCTGGTGGTCGAGGCGCTGCCGGTGGCCGACGGCGGCGACGGCACCGTGGCCGCGGCGGTCGCGGCCGGGTTCGAGCGGCGGGAGGTGCGGGTCGCCGGCCCTCTCGGTGACGAGGTGACCGCGGCGTACGCGCTGCGCGGTGACACGGCCGTCGTGGAGATGGCGGAGGCGAGCGGGCTGCAGCGGCTGCCGACCGGGGTGTTCGCACCGCTCACGGCGTCGACGTACGGCTCGGGTGAGCTGCTGCGGGCCGCGCTGGACGCGGGGGCGACGCGCGTGGTGTTCGGGGTGGGCGGCAGTGCCACCACCGATGGCGGTGCGGGCATGCTGTCCGCGCTGGGCGCACGGTTCGTGACGGCCGGGGGCGAGCCGGTGGCGCCGGGGGGCGGAGGGCTCGCCGAGGTGGCGTCCGCCGATCTGTCCGGGCTGGACCCGCGGCTGTCGTCGGTCGAGTTCGTGCTCGCCAGTGACGTCGACAATCCGCTGACCGGGCCCAAGGGGGCGCCGGCGGTGTACGGCCCGCAGAAGGGGGCCTCGCCGGAGGACGTGGAGGCGCTGGACGCGGCACTCGCGCACTTCGTGAAGGTGCTGGAGGGGGCGGTGGGGCCGAAGGCCGCGGAGTACGCTGCGTCCCCCGGGGCGGGCGCGGCCGGCGGTATCGGCTACGGCGCGCTGCTGCTCGGGGCCGGGTTCCGGCCCGGTATCGAGGTCATGCTGGACGTGCTGGGGTTCGCGCCGGCGCTGGAGCGGGCGGATCTGGTGATCACGGGGGAGGGGTCCCTGGACGAGCAGACGCTGCACGGGAAGGCCCCCGTGGGTGTCGCCACTGCCGCTCGGGCGGCGGACAAGGACGTCGTCGCGGTGTGCGGACGGCTGGCGCTGCCGCCGGAGGTCCTGGGGCGGGCGGGGATCCGGCGGGCGTACGCGCTGACGGACCTCGAGCCGGACGTGGCTGTGTGCATCGCGGATGCGGGGCCGATCCTGGAACGTACGGCGGAGCGGATCGCGCGGGACTTCCTGAGCTGACGCGAGCGTTTTCCGCTCCCACCGCCCTTTCCCTTCCCGACCCCCGGGGGCTACGCCCCCGGACCCCCGCGTCGGCCCTGGGTGGGCCTCGTCCTCGAACGCCGGACGGACTGTGGGGGCCTGCGGTCCCTTTTCAGGTGACCGAGTCGGGTGGTGGGCGGGCACAGCGACGCCCCCACCCGCGCCGGGCGCAAAAGAAACGGGCCCCGGACCCGACCAGGGTCCGGGGCCGAGAGCGACCGCACGCGTTACGGCAACTGCGTCGCCCGCGCCTCACGGCGGTTGTCGCGGAAGTTGTTCACCCGCCGCGCCGTCGCGAACAGCGGGATCACCGCCCCCATCACCAGCTGCAGCGCACAGCCCGTCTGCAGCAGCAGCTGGCCGCTCGGCGCGTCGAACGCCCACGCCGCCAGCAGGCCCATCGACAGCACGATCCAGGAGAGCATGGCCACCGCGAGGCGGCCCCGCGGCTTCGGGTACTCCACCCGGCTCACCATCAGCCACGCCGTACCGATGATCGCCAGCAGCGTCGCCACGAACGGCAGCTCCAGCAGCACGATCGAGACGACCGTCAGCGCCCCGAACGGCGACGGCATGCCCTGGAAGGTGCCGTCCTTCACCGTGACGCAGGAGAACCTCGCCAGCCTCAGCACCACCGCCAGCAGCACCACGATCGCCCCGACCGCGGCCACTCTCTGGTGCGCGTCGTCCGCGACCATGCCGTAGACCAGGACGAAGTACGCCGGCGCCAGACCGAAGCTGATCAGGTCGGACAGGTTGTCCAGCTCCGCGCCCATCGGCGAGGAGCGCAGCTTGCGCGCCACCAGGCCGTCGAACAGGTCGAAGACCGCCGCGCACAGCATCAGGATGACGGCGGTGGCCGCGCTGTGGCGGGCCATGCCCGTCTCCTGGCTGCCCTGGAGGTGCGGGATCAGGATGCCGGTGGTGGTGAAGTACACCGCCATGAAGCCACAGGTGGCGTTGCCCAGGGTGAGGGTGTCCGCTATCGACAGCCGGAGCGAGAGGGGCATCTCCTCCTCGTCGTCCACCTCGTCGGCCTCCGGCACCCAGCCGGTCTGTGTCTCGGGATCAACCACGGTCAATGCGAGTCACCCCAGCCACGGTCTTCTGACCGACCTCGACGGCCACCTCCACGCCCTCCGGCAGGTAGATGTCGACGCGCGAGCCGAAGCGGATCAGACCGATGCGCTCGCCCTGCTCGACCTTGGTGCCCTGGGGCACGTAGGGGACGATGCGGCGGGCCACCGCGCCGGCGATCTGGATCATCTCGATGTCACCGAGCTCGGTGTCGAAGTGCCACACGACGCGCTCGTTGTTCTCGCTCTCCTTGTTGAAGGCGGGAACGAAGCCACCGGGGATGTGCTCGACCGACGTCACCGTGCCGGACAGCGGCGCCCGGTTCACGTGGACGTTGAGCGGGCTCATGAAGATCGCGACGCGGGTGCGGCCGTCCTTCCACGGCATGATGCTCTGCACCACACCGTCGGCGGGCGAGATGACCCTGCCCTGGGTGATCTCGCGCTCGGGGTCGCGGAAGAACCACAGCATCCCCGCCGCCAGGGCGGTGGCGGGGACGGCGACGGCCTTGGCGGCACCCGAGCGGCGGGCGCGCAGAAGGCTGACGGCTGCGGTGGCGACGGTCGGCAGAAGCCACGGCGATGCTCCGCGCGCGAGGCGTACGCCGACGAGGCTGTCGCGGTGTGCAGAGGTTTGGCTGTGGGGCATGGATGACCTTCGTAGCGGATGATGCCGCGCACTTGCGGGGGACGGCGGCTTTCCGGCGATCGTAGCGGCTCCGGGCCGTAACTGGGTAAGCCAGTCAGCCGAGTCGACAGCCGAAGAGTGCATACGGGGTGTGATCCTCTTCTCCAAGAAAGCACCCCGTATCCGGACATCTAACCCTGGAATCGATACTCTTCGAGCAGTCGGCGGCCGATGATCATTTTCTGGATCTCGGCGGTGCCTTCACCGATCAGCAGCATCGGCGCCTCCCGGTAGAGGCGCTCGATCTCGTACTCCTTGGAGAAGCCGTAGCCGCCGTGGATCCGGAAGGCGTCCTCCACGACCTCCTTGCAGTATTCGGAGGCGAGGTACTTCGCCATCCCTGCTTCAAGGTCGTTTCGTTCACCGGAGTCCTTTTTGCGTGCCGCGTTCACCATCATCGCATGCGCGGCCTCCACCTTGGTAGCCATCTCCGCCAGCTTGAACTGGATGGCCTGGTGCTGGGCGATCGGCTTGCCGAAAGTGTGACGCTGCTGGGCGTACCGGACGCCGAGCTCGAAGGCACGCTGAGCGACACCGCAGCCACGCGCCGCCACGTTGACGCGGCCGACCTCGACACCGTCCATCATTTGGTAAAAACCCCGGCCGGTGACCCCGCCGAGCACCCGGTCGGCGGGAACCCGCAGGTCGTCCATGACGAGCTCGGTCGTGTCGACGCCCTTGTAGCCCATTTTGTCGATCTTGCCGGGGATGGTCAGGCCGGGGCGGACCTCGCCGAACCCGGGCTCCTTCTCCAGGAGGAAGGTCGTCATCGACTTGTGCGGCGCCGTACCCTCGGGGTGACCCTCGTCACTCCGCACCAGTACGGCCACCAGCGACGACGTGCCGCCGTTCGTCAGCCACATCTTCTGGCCGTTCAGGACGTACTCCTCGCCGTCCCGCACCGCCTTCGACGTGATTGCCGACACGTCGGAGCCCAGAGCCGGCTCCGACATCGAGAAGGCGCCGCGGATGTCGCCGGCCGCCATACGCGGCAGGAAGTGGTCCTTCTGCTCCTGCGTGCCGTGCTGCTTGAGCATGTACGCCACGATGAAGTGCGTGTTGATGATGCCGGACACCGACATCCAGCCGCGGGCGATCTCCTCGACGCACAGGGCGTACGTCAGGAGGGACTCGCCCAGACCGCCGTACTCCTCGGGAATCATCAGGCCGAACAGGCCGAGTTCCTTCAGGCCGTCGACGATCTGCTGCGGGTACTCGTCGCGGTGCTCCAGCTCGGTGGCGACCGGGATGATCTCCTTGTCCACGAAGTCGCGGACGGTGGTCAGGATCTCCTGCTGGACGTCGGTCAGACCGGCGGTCTGGGCGAGGCGCGCCATAGCTACTTCCCCTGTTCCTTCAGCTCCGGGCGGCCCGGCTGCTCGCCGCCGCGCTCCTTGACGTACGTCTCGGTGGGCACCATCACCTTGCGGCGGAACACGCACACCAGCGTGCCGTCCTGCTTGTAGCCCTTGGTCTCGACGTACACGATCCCGCGGTCGTCCTTCGACTTCGACGGCCACTTGTCGAGCACGGTCGTCTGGCCGTAGACGGTGTCGCCGTGGAAGGTCGGCGCCACGTGCTTGAGCGACTCGATCTCCAGGTTGGCGATCGCCTTGCCGGAGACGTCGGGCACCGACATGCCGAGCAGCAGGGAGTAGACGTAGTTCCCGACCACCACGTTCCTGCCGAAGTCCGTCGTCTTCTCGGCGTAGTTCGTGTCCATGTGGAGCGGGTGGTGGTTCATGGTGAGGAGACAGAACAGGTGGTCGTCGTACTCGGTGACCGTCTTGCCCGGCCAGTGCTTGTACGTCGCCCCGACCTCGAACTCCTCGTAGGTGCGTCCGAACTGCATGGCGCTCAGCCCTCCGGGATCTCGAACTTGCTGGTGCGCCGCATGCCGGCCGCGCGTCCCTTGCCCGAGATGACCAGGGCCATCTTGCGGCTGGCCTCGTCGATCATCTCGTCGCCGAGCATCGCCGAGCCCTTCCTGCCGCCCGCCTCGGACGTGCAGTACTCGTACGCGTCCAGGATCAGCTCGGCGTGGTCGTAGTCCTCCTGCGACGGCGAGAAGATCTCGTTGGACGCCTCGACCTGGCCCGGGTGCAGCACCCACTTGCCGTCGAAGCCGAGGGCCGCGGCGCGCCGGGCGACCTCGCGGTAGCCGTCCACGTTGCGGATCTGCAGGTAGGGGCCGTCGATCGCCTGGAGGTCGTTGGCGCGGGCGGCCATCAGGATCTTCATCAGGATGTAGTGGTAGGCGTCCGCCGGGTAGCCGGGCGGCTGCTCGCCCACGACCAGGGACTTCATGTTGATGGACGCCATGAAGTCGGCCGGGCCGAAGATGATGGTCTCGACGCGCGGGGAGGCCTGCGCGATCTCGTTGACGTTGTTCAGGCCGCGGGCGTTCTCGATCTGCGCCTCGATGCCGATCCGGCCGACCTCGAAGCCCATCGTCTTCTCGATCTGCGTCAGCAGCAGGTCCAGGGCGACGATCTGCCGGGCGTCCTGGACCTTCGGCAGCATGATGCAGTCGAGGTTCGGTCCTGCGCCCTCGACGACCGTCACGACGTCCCGGTACGTCCACTCCGTCGTCCAGTCGTTGACGCGCACGACGCGGGTCTTGCCGGTCCAGTCACCCTCATTGAGGAACTTCACGATGGTGTGCCGCGCCTCGGGCTTGGCGAGCGGCGCGCACGCGTCCTCCAGGTCGAGGAAGACCTGGTCCGCCGGGAGGCCCTGTGCCTTCTCCAGGAAGCGGGGGTTCGAGCCCGGTACCGCCAGGCAGGAGCGCCGGGGGCGAAGGCGGTTCACGGTCGTCATGCGGGGACCTCCAGGGGGTCGAGCTTGTTCGCTGTGCGGATCTCGTCGACGATGCGGCCGATGATCCCGGTGATGTCGAAGTCCTTCGGGGTGAAGACCGCGGCCACTCCCGCGGCCCGCAGCTGTTCGGCGTCACCGCTGGGGATGATGCCACCGGCGATCACCGGTATGTCCGTGGCACCGGCCACACGGAGCCGTTCGAGCACGTCCGGCACCAGCTGGGCGTGCGAGCCGGACAGGATGGACAGGCCCACCGCGTGCACGTCCTCCGCGAGGGCGGCGTCCACGATCTGCTCCGGGGTGAGCCGGATGCCCTGGTAGACCACCTCGAACCCGGCGTCGCGGGCCCGCACGGCGATCTGCTCGGCGCCGTTGGAGTGCCCGTCCAGACCCGGCTTGCCGACCAGGAAGCGCAGCTTGCCGACGCCGAGGTCCCCGGCCGTCAGATCCACCCTGCGGCGGACCTCCGACAGGGCCGAGCCGGCCTCGGCGGCGACCGCCACCGGGGCGGAGGAGACTCCCGTGGGCGCCCGGAACTCGCCGAACACCTCGCGCAGCGCCCCGGCCCACTCACCGGTCGTGACGCCCGCGCGGGCGCACTCCAGGGTGGCCTCCATGAGGTTGCCGGTGCCCTTGGCGGCCTCCTTCAGCTTCTCCAGCGCCTTGCAGGGGCGCGGGTGGTTGAAGGGCGGCTGGTAGCGGGTGTCGCGCCAGTTCTGCAGCGAGGCGATCACGCGGGCCTCGACCGCCGGGTCGACCGTCTGGATCGCGGTGTCCAGGTCGGCGGTCAGCGGGTTCGGCTCGGTGCCCTCGAAGGCGTTCACACCGATGATCTTCTCCTGACCCGACTCGATCCGGGCCCGGCGCTCGGCGTGCGAGGAGACCAGCCGGGACTTGAGGTAGCCGGACTCGACGGCGGCCATCGCACCGCCCATCTCCTCGATCCGCCCCATCTCCGCGAACGAGTCCGCGACCAGCTGCTCCACCTTCGCCTCGATCACCTTCGAGCCCTCGAAGATGTCGTCGTACTCCAGCAGGTCGCTCTCGTAGGCGAGCACCTGCTGGATGCGCAGCGACCACTGCTGGTCCCAGGGGCGGGGCAGGCCCAGGGCCTCGTTCCAGGCCGGCAACTGCACGGCACGCGCGCGGGCGTCCTTGGAGAGGGTCACCGCCAGCATCTCCAGCACGATCCGCTGGACGTTGTTCTCCGGCTGCGCCTCGGTCAGACCGAGCGAGTTCACCTGGACGCCGTAGCGGAAGCGGCGGTGCTTGGGGTCCTCGATGCCGTACCGCTCGCTGGTGACCCGGTCCCAGATGCGGCCGAAGGCGCGCATCTTGCACATCTCCTCGACGAAGCGCACACCCGCGTTCACGAAGAAGGAGATACGGCCGACCACGTCACCCATGCGCTCCTGCGGCACCTGGCCGCTGTCGCGCACCGCGTCGAGCACCGCGATCGCGGTGGACATCGCGTACGCGATCTCCTGCACCGGCGTGGCCCCGGCCTCCTGCAGGTGGTAGCTGCAGATGTTGATCGGGTTCCACTTCGGCATGTGGGAGACCGTGTACGCGATCATGTCCGTCGTCAGGCGGAGCGAGGGCCCCGGCGGGAAGACGTGCGTCCCCCGGGACAGGTACTCCTTGACGATGTCGTTCTGGGTCGTGCCCTGGAGCCGGGTGATGTCCGCGCCCTGCTCCTCGGCGACGACCTGGTAGAGCGCCAGCAGCCACATGGCGGTGGCGTTGATCGTCATCGAGGTGTTCATCTGCTCCAGGGGGATGTCCTGGAACAGCCGGCGCATGTCACCGAGATGGGCCACCGGCACCCCGACCCGGCCGACCTCGCCGCGGGCGAGGACGTGGTCGGAGTCGTAGCCGGTCTGGGTCGGCAGGTCGAAGGCGACCGACAGACCCGTCTGGCCCTTGGCGAGGTTGCGCCGGTACAGCTCGTTGGACGCCTCGGCCGTGGAGTGACCGGCGTACGTGCGCATGAGCCACGGACGGTCCTTCTGACGCTCTGTCATGTCCCGGCCCTCAGATGTTCCGGAAGCGGTTGATGGCGTCGATGTGCTTCGCGCGCTTGACGTGGTCGCGCACGCCCAGGCCCTCCTCGGGCGCCATGCACAGCACGCCGACCTTGCCCTGGTGTGCGTTGCGGTGCACGTCGTGGGCGGCCTGGCCGGTGTCCTCCAGGGAGTACACCTTCGACAGCGTCGGGTGGATCCTGCCCTTCGCGACCAGCCGGTTGGCCTCCCATGCCTCGCGGTAGTTGGCGAAGTGCGAGCCGATGATGCTCTTCAGCGACATCCACAGGTACCGGTTGTCGTACTCGTGGTTGTAGCCCGAGGTGGAGGCGCAGGTGACGATGGTGCCGCCCTTGCGCGTGACGTAGACGCTCGCGCCGAAGGTCTCCCGGCCCGGGTGCTCGAAGACGATGTCCACGTCCTCGCCGCCGGTGAGTTCACGGATGCGCTTGCCGAACCGCTTCCACTCGCGCGGGTCCTGGGAGTGCTCGTCCTTCCAGAACTTGTAGCCCTCGGCGTTGCGGTCGATGATCGCCTCCGCGCCCATCGCCCGGCAGATGTCCGCCTTCTGGTCGCTGGAGACGACACAGATCGGGTTGGCGCCGCCGGCCAGTGCGAACTGGGTGGCGTAACTGCCGAGTCCGCCGCTCGCACCCCAGATGAGGACGTTGTCGCCCTGCTTCATGCCGGCGCCGTTGCGGGACACCAGCTGCCGGTAGGCGGTGGAGTTGACCAGGCCCGGGGCGGCGGCCTCCTCCCAGCTGAGGTGGTCCGGCTTCGGCATCAGCTGGTTGGACTTCACGAGCGCGATCTCGGCGAGACCACCGAAGTTCGTCTCGAAGCCCCAGATGCGCTGCTCGGGGTCGAGCATCGTGTCGTTGTGGCCGTCGCTGGACTCCAGCTCGACGGAGAGGCAGTGGGCGACGACCTCGTCGCCGGGCCGCCAGGCGTTGACGCCGGGGCCGGTGCGCAGCACGACGCCCGCGAGGTCGGAGCCGATGATGTGGTACGGCAGGTCGTGGCGCTTGGTGAGCTCGCTGAGCCTGCCGTAACGCTCCAGGAAGCCGAACGTCGACAGCGGCTCGAAGATCGAGGTCCACACCGAGTTGTAGTTGACCGAGGAGGCCATGACGGCCACCAGGGCCTCACCCGGGCCCAGTTCGGGCAGCGGCACGTCGTCGAGGTGGATCGACTTGCGGGGGTCCTTGTCACGGGTCTCGAGGCCCGCGAACATCTCCGTCTCGTCCTTGTGCACGGTGATCGCGCGGTACGACTCGGGGAGCGGCAGGGCGGCGAAGTCCTCCGACGTGGAGTCGGGCGACTGGATCGCGGCCAGGATGTCCTTCACGGTCACGGTGTTGCCTCCGGCGATGAGCGCCCTGAGGGAGGGGCGCTGAGGGTTACGTCGGTGTGCTGCTGAGGGTCGGGGGATGCCGTCGGTTCGGCGGTGGTGCTTCGGCAGCGCTTGGTGTGCGCGGGAGGTTGCCTGTGACGCAGGCGTCCGGACGTGCGGGCGGTGGGCCCGCCGGGACTCGCCCGGACTCCTTCAACGTATGGCACGCCGTGTCAGCCCGCAAGGCACTGAGTGTCAGAACCTGGGCTCAGGTGAAATCTTTACGCATCAGATGAGCGATGATCGATCGAACGGGCCCTGAAACGCGTGCGAAAAGGGCCTCTGACATGGCAAAACGGCCACCCGGTGGGGTGGCCGTCATCACAGCGGTGAGCGTCTGTTCAGCGTTCCTTGAGCGCCTGCTCGATGGTCCGCATCACCTCGTCCAGCGGGGCGTCCACATGGGCGACCGTCACCAGGACCTCGCCGTGCGCGGACGCCGAGGCCGCGGGCGGCTTCGGCGGCGCGGTGCGCCGGCCCGCCATGATCCCGCTGCCGAAGGTCTTGCGGACGATCGCGAAGGCGTGGTCCAGCTGGGCCTCCACATCGCCCTGGCCGTCGGCCCGCAGCCAGCGCCGCAGCACGTGGTTGTGCGCGGTGACCACGGCGGACGCGGCGACCTCCGCCAGCAGCGGGTCGTCGTTGGCGTCGTCGTCGTGCGCGTGCTCGTCGAAGTGGCCGAGCAGATAACGGGTGAAGAGACGCTCGTAGCGGGCCACCGACGCGATCTCCGCCTCGCGCAGGGTGGGCACCTCGCGCGTCAGCTTGTAGCGGGCGATCGAGATCTCCGGCCGCGCCGCGTACATCTTCATGACCTCCTTGATGCCACGGCACACCGTGTCGAGCGGATGCTCGTGCGCGGGGGCGGCGTTGAGCACCGCCTCGGCGCGGACCAGGGTGTCGTCGTGGTCGGGGAAGATCGCCTCTTCCTTGGAACGGAAGTGGCGGAAGAAGGTGCGGCGGGCGACCCCGGCGGTGGCCGCGATCTCGTCGACGGTGGTGGCCTCGTACCCCTTGGTCGCGAACAGCTCCATCGCGGCGGCCGCCAGTTCCCGGCGCATTTTGAGCCGCTGGGCGGCGGCGCGAGAGCCTGCGGCGCTTTCCGGCGGCTCGGCCGTGACTGGTGTACGTGCGGACTTGGCGGGCTGGGACATGCCCTGAACGTACTGCATGTGCGCAGCTCGATGCGCATGACCGGGGGCTCCCCCGCCCTCGGCGGGCGGGGGAGGGGCGCTGTGGGCCGGTGGCGGGAACCGGTCGGGGTCGAGCAGCCCGCCCCACTCCGCGCCGTTGTCGAACCAGTCGCCGGGGCGCCGCTCAGCGCTTGGCATATTCGCGGAAGCCACGGCCGGTCTTGCGGCCGAGGCAGCCCGCGGCCACCAGGTGCTCCAGCAGCGGCGCCGGCGCGAGACCCGGGTCGCGGAACTCGCGGTGCAGCACCTTCTCGATGGCGAGCGAGACGTCGAGGCCGACGACGTCGAGCAGTTCGAACGGCCCCATCGGATAGCCGCCGCCCAGCTTCATCGCGGCGTCGATGTCGTCGAGGGAGGCGTAGTGCTCCTGCACCATCTTGATCGCGTTGTTGAGGTACGGGAACAGCAGCGCGTTCACGATGAACCCGGCCCGGTCACCGCAGTCCACGGCGTGCTTGCGGATCGTGCCGCAGACCTCGCGCACGGTGGCGTGGACGTCGTCGGCCGTCAGCACCGTGCGCACCACCTCGACCAGCTTCATGGCCGGCGCGGGGTTGAAGAAGTGCATGCCGATCACGTCCTGCGGACGCGAGGTGGCACGGGCGCAGGCGACGACCGGGAGCGAGGAGGTGGTGGTGGCGAGCACGGCGCCCGGCTTGCAGACCTTGTCCAGCGTCGCGAACAACTGCCGCTTGACCTCCAGGTCCTCGGCGACCGCCTCGACCGCGAGACCGACGTCGGCGAAGTCGTCGTACGTGCCGGTCGGACGCACCCGCTCCAGGGTCCGGGCGGCGGCCTCGGCGGTCATCCGCCCCTTGTCGACGGAGCGCGCCAGGGACTTCCCGATCCGGGCCCTGGCGCCCTGCGCCTTCTCCTCGCTGCGGGCGGCCAGGACCACCTCGTAGCCCGCCTTCGCGAAGACCTCGGCGATACCGGAGGCCATGGTGCCGGAACCCGCGACACCCACCGAACGCACCGGACGGCCGACGGTGGGGGAACCGCCCTCCAGCGGGGTCAGGGCGTCCCGCACGACGTTCCCGCTGCCCGGAGCCTCGTACGTGTAGAAACCGCGCCCCGCCTTGCGGCCCGTCAGGCCCGCCTCGCTGAGCTGCTTGAGGATCGGGGCCGGGGCGTGCAGCCGGTCACGGGACTCGGCGTACATGGCCTCCAGGACCGTGCGCGCCGTGTCGACGCCGATCAGGTCGAGCAGCGCCAGCGGACCCATGGGCAGCCCGCAGCCCAGCCGCATCGCGGCGTCGATGTCCTCCCGGGAGGCGTAGTTCGCCTCGTACATCGCGGCGGCCTGGTTGAGGTAGCCGAACAGCAGCCCGTCGGCGACGAATCCGGGCCGGTCACCGACCGCGACGGGCTCCTTGCCCAGGTCCAGCGCGAGGTCGGTGACCGCGGTGACGGCCGCGGGAGCGGTCAGCACACAGGACACGATCTCCACCAGCTTCATCGCCGGCGCCGGGTTGAAGAAGTGCATGCCCAGCACCCGCTCGGGGCGGGCGGAGTCGGCGGCGAGGCGGGTGACGGACAGGGCGTTGGTGCCGGTCGCCAGGATGGTCTCCGGCCGCACGATCCCGTCGAGTTCCCGGAGGATCTGCTGCTTGATCTCGTACGACTCCGGGGTCACCTCGATCACCAGATCGGCGCCGGCGGCGGCCGCGAGGTCGGTCGAGGTGGTGACGCGGGCGAGGAGGTCCGCGCGCTGCTGCTCGGTGAGCCGGCCGCGCTCCACGGCACGGGCGGTCGAGGACTCCAGGGCGGCGAGGCACCGGGCCGCCTGGGCCTCGCTGATGTCGATGCCGACGACGTCGCGGCCGGCGCCGGCCAGGACCTCGGTGATGCCGGCGCCCATCGTGCCGAGGCCGACCACGGCGACGGTCCGGAGCGGGGACAGGGGGGTGTCGGAGAGGGGAGTGGCCATCGCGGGACTCCAGAAATGAGGGTGACGACGGGAAACACGCCCCGGTGCGCCGAAGGGCGCACCGGGTGCGTGCGGATGCGGGTGTCAGCCGGGCTGCGAGCGCACACGCCCGGCACCGTCGGTGAACGACGGCCGATCCGACCGGCCCTGTCCCGGGGCCGAGCCGTACTGCGGTACTTGGAGTACCGAACCGACTGCGACTCACAGCGGCCGCGTCACCAGACCGCCGTGAGGAGGGTCGCGAGTGGGTAACTCGCTCGTCTGAGCTTAACTCGCGGGTAACGAGCGCGCCAGTCCCCGGCTTTGTGATGTACGTCCCGAGCGGCCCCGCACACCCCCTAACCTCTGAACCATGGACGAAGAGTTGCGATCGCTCACGGAGCGCTTACGGACGGAGTCGGGCGGATCGACGGCGTACGACCGTCTCCTGGCCACGGACGAACCCGACACCCTGGCCGGCGTCCTCACCGAAGCCGGGCAGCCGCTGTGGGCACGGGAACTGGCCGCGTTCCGGCTGGGGGTGGCGGGGGACCGGCGGGCCTTCGAGGCACTGGTGCTGCTCCTCAACCACCGTGACCCGCCGCGCTGTGCCGCCGCCGCCCACGCCCTCGCCCGCCTCGGCGACCCGCGCACCGCCCGCGCCGCCGCCGCCCTCGCCACCAACGAACTCCGTGTCGCCTACGCCCTGCACCCGGTCCGCCTGCTGACCGAACTGCGCGCCCCCGAGGCGGTCCCCGCCCTGATCACCACGCTGCGGCGGCGTCTGCGCCCCCACGACCCGTACCGCCGGGTCGCGCTGGCCTGTGTGGAGGGGCTGGGCGAGCTCGGCGACCCGCGCGCCGAGCCCGTGCTCAACGACGCCCTCGCCCATCCGGCGCTGGCCGAGGCGGCCGTGCACGCGCTGGCCCGGATCCCCCGGCCGCGGTAGGGCCGTCAGCCGGACAGCTCCCGCGCGTACCGCACCTCGGGCACCGCCACCCCGTCCACCTCGAAGGGCTCCTCCGCCCCGTCCGCGCCGAACCCCGCCCGCTCGTGGAAACGGCGGGCGCGGGCGTTGTCCTTCAGGACCCACAGACGCATGCGCCCGTGACCGGCGGCGGCACAGCGGCGGACCGCCTCGGTGAGCAGCGTCCGCCCCACGCCCCGGCCGATGTGCTCGGGGCGCAGGTACAGGGCGTACAACTCGGCGTCCGCGGTGCGCGTGCCGCCGTCCCGGTACGGGCCGAACGCGGCCCACCCGGCGAGCTCGCCGCCGTCGGTCTCGGCGACCAGGTTCACCACGCCGCCGTCGCCGTGCCGCAGGCGTGTGCGGTGCCGCTCGGCGTCCGCCGTGATGTCGAGGCCGTCGAGATACGGCTGCGGGACGAGTCCCCGGTAGGCGTGCTGCCAGCCCCGTATGCGGATCCCCGCCACGCCGTCGCAGTCGTCCGCGGTCATCGGCCGCAGCAGGAAACCGCTCATGGACTCATCATGGACCACGGGTACGACAGCCCCGCCCCCACGGCGGGTCAGGCGTTCAACTCCGGAAGCCGAGCAGGCCGTGCAGTGTCGAACCGCGTGCCGACGCCGGTGCCGCCTTCGACGTCAGCGGCTTGGGGTCGGGCAGCGCCGCGCACACCGCGTCGGCCTCACCGCCGTCCCCGCGCGGCACGGTCCCGTCGGCCAGATAGGCCGCCAGGTGCCGGTCCAGACAGGCGTTCCCGCTCAGCGTGATGCCGTGGTTGCCGCCGCCCGACTCGACCACCAGGCTGGAGCGCGTCAGCAGCCGGTGGACGGTGACACCGCCCTGGTACGGGGTCGCCGCGTCGTGCGTCGCCTGGAACAGCAGCGCGGGCGGCAGCTTGCCGTTGCGGATGCGCTCCGGCCGCAGGGACCCGGTCGGCCAGAACGCGCACGGCGCGTTGTACCAGGCGTTGTTCCAGGCCATGAAGGGCGCCCGCTCGTACACCTCCCAGGTGTCCTTGCGCCACTGCCGCCAGTCACGTGGCCAGGCGGCGTCCCGGCACTCCACCGCCGTGTAGACGCTGAAGCCGTTGTCGCCGGAGGCGTCGCCCGCGCCGAAGTTCTCGTACGCCTCGACCAGCGGCTCGGCGTCCCGCTCGTTCACATACGCCGAGAACGCCTCCGCGAGATAGGGCCAGTAGCCGTTGTAGTAGCCGCCCGGGAGGTAGGTGTCCTCCAGTTCGGCGGCGCCCACCTTCCCGCCGGCAGGGTCCTTCTTCAGCGTCGCGCGCATCGCGTACCACGTGGCCTCGACCTTCTCCGGGTCGGTGCCCAGCCCGTACGTCGAGTCGTACCGGGCGACCCAGGCCATGAAGGCGCGGTGGCGGTCGTTGAAGGCGTAGTCCTGGTCGAGGTTGGCGTCGTACCAGACCCCGGTGGGGTCGACGACCGAGTCCAGGACCAGGCGCCGCACCCGCTCCGGGAACAGCTTGGCGTAGACGGCGCCCAGGTAGGTGCCGTAGGAGTACCCGAAGTAATTGACCTTCTTCGCACCCAGCGCCCGCCGGATCACGTCCAGGTCGCGCACCGTGCTGTCCGTGTCGATGTACGGCAGCAGACCGGCGTACTTGCGGCCGCAGGCCGCGGCGAAGGACTGCACGCGCGCGAGGTTCGCCCGCTCGACCTCGGGCGAGGCCGGCACCGGGTCCGGGCGCACCGGATCGAAGTGGCCCGGTGCGCAGTCCAGCGCCGGCTCGCTCGCGCCCACCCCGCGCGGGTCGAAGCCGATGACGTCGTACTGGGCGGCCACCTCCCTCGGCAGCGCCGCCGCGACGAACCCGGCGAGCGTCAGACCGCTGCCGCCGGGGCCGCCCGGGTTCACCAGCAGGGGGCCCTGGTACCGCTTCGCGGTGTGCGGGACGCGGGACAGCGCGAGCGTGATCCTCCGCCCGGCGGGATCGGCGTGGTCGAGCGGCACCTCGACGGACGCGCACTGCAGCGTCGGATAGTCGTCGGTACCGCACTTCTTCCACACGGGCTTCGCGGCGTGGAAGGTCTCCGCGGCGCGCGGGGTGCCGGCCTCGGCGGGCGCGGCCGTGAGGCTTCCGGCCAGGACGACGGCGGCACCGCACAGCACGGCTGCGCGTTTTCTCATAGGGGGCTCTCCCGGGACGGAGGTGCTGCGGGCCGCGGGGCTCACGGCTCACGCGGCATCGTCCCGGTATGGGGCCACATCCGAACATGTTCTGTTGATTCTTGACCCGATCGGGTCGCCGGATGCGCTCGAACGCGCTTAAAGGAGCGTGAGTTGGGTCGGCTCCGCCGCCAGGGGTTCGGCGGGCCCGTCAGCGCGGATCCGGCGGGGCGCCCCGCGCGGGTGGGGCCGGTGCCGTACTCCCGGGCCGGCTCGTGCACCTGGCGGGTGATGCGGCGCTGGTACCGCTTCGGGGCGTAGGCGCCGTCCGCGTACAGCCGCTCGTAGCGGGCCACCAGCGCTGGCCCGTCCCCAGGTGCGTCACCGGCCGCGGCAGTTGTTCGCCGACCGGGTTCGCGTTCCCGCACCTCGACGAGCGGGACGCCCGGTTCGCCGTGACCCAGGCCCGGTACGGACTCGGTGGCGTGCTCACCTCGCTGCCCGGCTGTCTGTATGTCAGCCCCCCCCACCGCATCGGAGACGCGGAGTGCGAGCCCTCTGGTCCGACTGTCGTGGCGGATGGGCGGGGCCTCTACTGTGCCTGAGGCGGCCGGTGAGGACGGAGACGCGGGTGTCGAGCATGGTCGCGATGCGCGGTAGCCCGCTGAACCAGGCACTGACTTCGCATCGTTCGATGCACTGGAGGGTGCGGCGGCTGGTGCCCCCGGCTCTTGGGTCCCGCCCTGTAGGAGGTCCGCAAGCCCCCCCGGCAGGGCAGTCGACGTGAGGTCACGCACGCCGGTGCTTGCGGTTCCTTGCTGCGAGGGCTCACTGATCCTTCAGGCGATCGGTCGTGCGCTTACGTAGGAGCAGCCACTGACTGACGGGAGTGCCGCCTGCCGGGCCCGCACCGCCGTCCTGGAGCAGCGCGCAGTATGCGGCTGCCCCTGCCCGGGGTGCGTTGGGCTGTGGCCCGCGGTTGTCCCGGCCTGTGATCGATGTGGTCATGTTCTTCCAGACCCTGTCGGCCTGCGGTGCGCTGACCATGAGAAATCACTCCGCGTAAGTAGGGTCATTGATGGAAGTGCGTGCACCGTGCGTCCGGGCCCGGTACGGGTTCACCATCCATTTTGGATGGGCTGCGGGACGCTTCCGGCACCTGGTCGGCAATCGAGCGGGCCTGAATCCCGTGGAAGGTGATGCCACGGAACTCCGGCGTGTCGAAGGTGCGGGTCGTGACCGCCTCTACGCCGAACACCGCGGCGTCGGCCCGGCTGTGTTCGGACTCCGGTGAGCGGTTCTCCCAGGGCATGACGCCTCCTCGGTATCACTGCACCATAGAATAGAACACTTGTTCCCTTGATCGTGTGAGTGACATTCTCGGTCACTCTCCCGATCGCATCCGGACCGTTCCTGGTCAGTGAGCAGGCGTGGGTCTCGGACCCGTTCCTGCCCCCGACGGGCCCGGTGCGACAAACGGCGCCACAAGCATCCGCAGTCCCTCCACCCCGCACCCCCGACCAGCCGTGAGGACTCGCTCGTCCCATCCGGCGAGCATCACCCGCAGAGGTCACCCCTTCGACAGGCGAACTCTCATTCCCTCCCGGGCGGGACAACACGCCCCTCGACCACCACCCACCGCACACGCCAGAACGCGTCCGTACTCAGTCAGATCCGAGCAGTTCCCATCCCCCCGATTTGGGCGGCCGGGCACGGGGGTGGTTGGCTTGGCCCGCACCCGAGAACCCATGCCCTGGAGGTAAGCGATGGCGCAGGTCGAGGCCACTACGGAGCGGATCGTCGCGGCGGACGCGGAGACGGTGTTCGACGCCCTCGCCGACTACAGCGGCACCCGCGCGAAACTGCTGCCCGAGCAGTACAGCGAGTACGAGGTCCGCGAGGGCGGCGACGGTGAGGGCACCCTCGTGCACTGGAAGCTCCAGGCCACCAGCAAGCGCGTGCGCGACTGCCTCCTGGAGGTCACCGAGCCGACCGACGGCGAACTGGTCGAGAAGGACCGCAACTCCTCCATGGTCACCACCTGGCGGGTCACCCCGGCCGGTGACGGCCGCTCCCGCGTCGTGGTGAGCACCGTCTGGAACGGCGCCGGCGGCATCGGCGGCTTCTTCGAGAAGACCTTCGCGCCCAAGGGCCTCGCCCGTATCCACGACGCCCTGCTGGCCAGGCTGGCCACGGAGGTCGAGAAGTAAGGGGCGGCAATCCCTCGTGAACGGTGCGGAGTTGGCTTCTCACCGGTTCGAGTGATCTCGTCACGACCCTTCTCTGTCCCGTAACTTGCCGCGCTTGCTCGTAGTTGTCGCTTTTACGCAGGAATTGTCCGGCGGTGCGACGAGGGGAGCGGCACATGGGCGGGATCACTCTGACGCAGGACGAGCCGGTCACGGCACCACCGGCCGGGGGCCCGGCGCCCCCGGCACCGGTCGTCGAGCCGGGCCTGAGCCCCCGCCGGGTCCGGCTGGTCTTCCTCGCGCTGATGCTGGCGCTGCTGCTCGCGGCCCTCGAGCAGATGATCGTCGCCACCGCCCTTCCGAAGATCGTCGGTGAGCTGCACGGCCTGGACCGGATGTCCTGGGCGATCACCGCCTATCTGCTCACCGCCACCGTCGGACTGCCGGTCTACGGCAAGCTCGGCGACCTGCTCGGCCGCAAGGGCGTCTTCCAGTTCGCGATCCTCGTTTTCGTCGTCGGCTCCGCGCTGGCGGGCCGCGCGTCGACCATGGACCAGCTGATCGCCTACCGCGCGGTGCAGGGCGTCGGCGCGGGCGGGCTGATGATCGGCGTACAGGCGATCATGGCTGACATCGTGCCCGCCCGGCAGCGCGGCCGGTTCATGGGGCTGATCGGCGCCGCCTTCGGTCTCGCGTCCGTCGCCGGACCGCTGCTCGGCGGTTACTTCACCGACCACCTCTCCTGGCGCTGGTGCTTCTACATCAACGTCCCCTTCGGCATCGTCACCATGGCCGTCGTCGCCCTGACGCTCAAGCTCCCCAAACCTGCGGCCCGGGGCCGTTTCGACGTCCTCGGCACCCTGCTGCTGGCCGTCGCCTCCACCTGTCTGGTGCTGCTGACCAGTTGGGGCGGCACCGAGTACGCCTGGGGCTCCCGCGTCGTGCTCGGTCTCGGCGCGGGCGCCGCCGCCGCCGGCGTCCTCTTCCTCGTCGTCGAGCGCTTCGCCGCCGAACCCCTCGTCCCGCTGCGGCTGTTCCGGGACTCCGTCTTCAACGTCACCGGCCTGGTGGGCCTGGTGATCGGCGTCGCCCTGTTCGGCGCCGCCGGCTATCTGCCGACGTACCTGCAGATGGTCGACGGGGCCTCCGCCACCGAGTCCGGACTGCTGATGCTGCCCATGATGGGCGGCATCGTCGGCGCCTCGGTCATCTCCGGGCAGCTCATCAGCCGCTCCGGCCGCTACCGGCTCCACCCCGTCGTCGGTACCGCCCTCTCCGTCGTCGGCATGTGGCTGCTGTCCCGCCTGGAGACCGGCACTCCCCGGCTGCACTACAGCATCTGGATGGCCGTCCTCGGCACCGGCATCGGCATGGTGATGCCGGTGCTGATCCTCGCCGTGCAGAACTCCGTGCGCCCCGCAGACCTCGGCACCGCCACCAGTGCCCACAACTACTTCCGGCAGATCGGCGGCAGCGTCGGCGCCGCCGTCTTCGGCACCCTCTTCGCCGGCCGGCTCGCCGACGCGCTCGAGGACGGCCTGCCCGCCGGCGCGGGCACCGCACCCGACGCCCAGTCGATCACCCCCGAGTTCGTGCACGCGCTGCCGCCCGAGCTGCGCGACGCCTACGTGCAGGCCTACGCCGACGCCATGCCGCGCATCTTCCTCTACCTGGTGCCGGTGCTCGTCCTCGGCCTGTTCATCGCCTTCTTCCTCAAGGAGAGACCACTGGTGTCCCACCACGCCCCCACCGCCGATCCGGCCCACTTCACGGCACAGGTGCCGCACGCACGCCCTCACGCTCCGGGCGGGGGGACCCCCACCTCGCTTCGCTCGCCGCACACCGGCGGCATCCCCGTCTGCGGGACCGTGCAGCACCCCGACGGGACCGCCGTACCGCGCGCCGCGCTCACCCTCATCGACGTCACCGGACAGCAGACCGGACGGGGCGCCAGCGGTGAGGACGGGCGGTACGCGCTGGCCACGCCCGGCCCGGGATCGTACGTCCTGATCGCCGCCGCGGGCGGTCACCAGCCGCAGGCGGTCTCGGTGACCGTCGGTGAGCGGCCCGTCGAACTCGATGTCGTCCTCGGTGGCGCGGGCCGTCTCGCCGGCAGTGTCGTCACCGCCGACGGCACACCGGTGCGGGACGCGGCCGTCACCCTCACCAACGTCCACGGGGAAGTGGTCGCCGGTACCCGCAGCGGCCGGGAGGGCGGCTATGTCATCAGCGAACTGGTGGCCGGCGAGTACACCGTCGCCGCGAGCGCGCCCGCCTTCCGCCCGGCCGCACTCCCCGTCACCGTCCAGGCCGCCCGCGAGACGCGCCAGGACGTCGAGCTGGCCGGCGGCGCCGTGCTGCGCGGCACCGTGCGGGCCGGCGGCGGACGGCCGGTCGAGGAGGCGCGCGTGACCCTCCTGGACGCGGCGGGCAACGTCGTCGACACCCTCACCACCGGACCCGACGGCACCTTCCGGTTCGTCGACCTGGCGTCGGGTGAGTACACCGTCATCGCCGCCGGTTATCCACCGGTCGCGACCGTGCTCCAGGTGGCCGGCGGAGGCCGTACGGAACGCGACCTCCAGCTGGGCCACGAGGACTGAAACGGTCGGTCACGCGCGGGAACGTACGCCGGTGCGAGCACCGGCGAGCAATTCCCGCGTTGACACACATCGCGACCGACCGTGGCCGTACGGTGGTGACGGCGGTACAGATCTTGCGCAGCCGGGGGAGAGAGGGCCTGGGCCATGGACCATGGCACCGAGCGGGACACACCTCCGGATCGCCGCGCGGGGGACGGCGCGGCGACCGGACAGGGCGGCGCCGGCCGTATCCCCCTGGCCGTGGTCGTGGTCGACCGCGACGGACTCGTCTCCCACTGGAGCAGGGGCGCGCGACGCCTGTTCTCCCTCGCCAAGGAGGACGCGCTCGGCCGCCCGGCGGTCGACCTGCTGCCCGTGACCGGGGCCCTGCCCGAGGGACCCGAGGAGGAGGAACCCAACCCGTACGGGGCGTACGCCGCCTACGACGGTCTGGGGCCCGGCCTCGGTGCCTCGCTCGGCGGGGGTCTGTCCTACCCGGCCGCGGGCCGCGCCCGGCTGGCGGCCTCCGGCAACGGCCGTGTCGACGTGCTGTGGTGGGCCTACCCGCTGGTGGGCCCGGGACGCGAGCGGCTGCTGGTGCTGGCCGCCGACGCGGAGGGGCTGCACACGGACGGCGCCGGGGTGTTCGAACGCATCGCGCCCGGCTTCGCCCTGCACACCGACTTCCCCGGCTCCGCGGACCTCGCCCGCCGGCTCCCCGAGATCCTCCCCAGCATGAGTGTCGGCGACAGTGCGCTTATCGTCGCCCAGGTTCTCGAACTGGGTTATCCCATCCTGGAGTTCAGCCAGAACGACCGGGTGCCCGTCACCCCCGACTGGGGTGTGCCCCGGCGCATCGAACGCCGGGAGCGTCGCGAACGGGCCGCGCGGGCGCTGGCGGCCGGCGAACCGGTGCCCGAGGAACTGCGCGACGAGGGCGAGGACCTCGAGTACGCCGCCGTCCGCGAACGCCTGGAGTTCCTCAACGAGGTCAGCTCCCGGATCGGCACCTCCCTCGACCTCTCCCGCACCATCGTCGAGGTCAGCAAGGCCGTCGTGCCCCGCTTCACCGACGTCGCCGGCACCTATCTGCGCGAACAGGTCGTCGCCGGTGAGGGATTCGACGAGGGCGTGCCGGACACCACCACCCTGTGGCACCGGGTCGCCCTGGAGCACACCGACGAACCCGGCCGCTGGGACGACGTCGTACCCGTCGGCGAGGCCATGCCCTTTCCGGCACACACCCCGTTCTTCCAGTGCATGACCACCGGCGAACCCGTCCTCGTGCCGCGCATCAGCGAGGAGACGGGCCACGCCATCGCCTCGCAGTTCGAGAAGCGGGACATCCGGCCGCTGATCACCGGGCGTTCGATGCTGGTCGTCCCGCTGAAGGCGCGCCATGTCGTCCTCGGCTTCATGATCCTGCTGCGCCATCCGGAGCGGCAGGTCTTCAACGACATGGACCGGGTCACCGGTGCCGAACTCGCCGCCCGCGCGGGCCTCGTGCTCGACAACGCGCGCATGTACACGTACCAGGAGAACGTCGCCGAGACGCTCCAGGACAGCATGCTGCCGCACATCCCGCCGCGCATGGCGGGCTGCGACATCGCCACCCGCTATCTGCCGGGCACCCTGCTCGGGCGGATCGGCGGCGACTGGTTCGACGCGGTGAAGCTGCCCGGTGCCCGCACCGCGTTCGTCGTCGGTGACGTCATGGGGCACGGGCTGAACTCGGCCGCGATGATGGGCCAGTTGCGCACCGCCGTGCAGACCATGGCCGCGCTGGACCTGCCGCCCGCGCAACTCCTGCGCAATCTCGACGACTTGGCCCAGCGGCTCGGCGACACCTACCTCGCGACCTGCCTGTACGCCGTCTACGACCCCATCGCGAGCGAGCTGTACCTCGCCAACGCCGGACACATCCCGCCGGTCCTGGTCCGTGCCGCCGACGGGCGCAGCGAACTGCTCGCCCTGCCCACCGGGGCGCCCATCGGCGTCGGCGGGGTGCCCTTCGAAGCGGTGCGCGTGCCCGTGGAACCCGGCGACCGGCTGGTGATGTGCACCGACGGACTGGTCGAGGTGCGCGGCGAGGACATCGGTGTCGGGCTGGCCACGCTGTGCGAGTCCGCCGCCCATCCGGCCGCCTCCATGGACGACGCCTGCGACACCATCATCCGGTCCCTCAACACATGTGGCGGACGCAAGGACGACGTGGCCCTGCTGATGGCCCGGCTGGGCGGCATCGAACCCGACGACGTCGCCGAATGGCGGATCGCTCCCGAGCCGTCCGAGGTCGGCCGGGCCCGCGCGGTGGTTCGCGAGCGGTTGTACGACTGGGGCCTGCCGAAGCTCGTCGACAGCGCCGAGCTGATGGTGAGCGAACTCGTCACCAACGCCGTGCTGCACTCCCACGCCCGCCCCGTCGCCCTGCGGCTGGTGCGCGGCGACACGTTGCTGTGCGAGGTGGAGGACGACGACCACGAACTGCCGACGCTGATCGACGCGCGGCCGGCGGACGAGTTCGGGCGCGGCCTGCGCGTGGTCAGCACCCTCGCCCGCCAGTGGGGCACCAGCCGGACGGCGGCCGGCAAGAGCGTGTGGTTCGAACTGACGCTGCCGCGACAACGCTGAGCGCCGGTGGTACGCGGCGCACTTCGGGGCGAACGAGCCGTGAAGGAACGCGCCGTGTGCTTGTCCGCGCGCCCGGGGCGCGATACACCGTACTGGCCCGTCACACGGGGCGGGCCGGCGTCGCACCCTGGGGAGTCGGGCATGAGCGTGACCAGTCGGTACCGGGAGGCCTGGGAGAGTTTCTGGCGTGAGGCACCGGACGAGCCGGGGGCCGTGTTCTGGGACGCGGAGCCCGCCCTGACGGTGGCCCGCCACCTCGCCCTGTTCGAACCGCATCTCACCGACCCCGGTCTGCCGCTGGTGGACCTGGGGTGCGGCAACGGCACCCAGACCCGCTTCCTCGCCGACCGCTTCCCGCAGGTCCTCGGTGCCGACCTCTGTGCCGCCGCCCTGGACCGCGCCCGTGGCGCCGACCCGGCCGGGCAGGCGGCGTACCGGCGGCTGGACGCGGTGGAGAAGGCCGAGTCGGGGGCCCTGCACGCCGAACTCGGCGACGCCAACGTGTACATGCGCGGTGTGCTGCACCAGTGCGAGGCCGACGACCGGCAGGCGCTGGTGGACGGCATCGCCACGGTGGTCGGCGACCGCGGCCGGGCCTTCCTCGTCGAGCCCTCCGAGGCCGCCGGAGCCCTCCTGCGGGGCCTCGCGGCCGGCCCCGGCGGTCCGCCGCCCAAACTCGCACCGGTCCTGCGGCACGGCATAGCCCCCGGCGAGGTCGACGACGCGGCCGTGCCCGAGTTCCTGACCGCGGCCGGACTGACCGTACTGGCGAGCGGCACCCTGCCGCTGACCACCACGGAACACGGCCCCGACGGCACCCGTATCGCACTGCCGTCCCTCTGGTTCGTGACGGGACGCACCGCGTAGGACAAGGCCCCGTAGTCCTAGCTCGGACACCAGGGAGCAAGTAACCCGCCGGTAGCCTTCAGGGCTTTGCCGCGGCGCTCTTCTTCGGCTGGCGGGGCACGGTCTTCTCTCGGTCGAGGTGTCCGTAGACCGTGGAGCGGGGGACGTTGAACATGTCGGCAATCTGCTGGACGGTCTTTTCGCGAGCATCGTAGAGCTGCTGGGCCAGTTCGGCCTGGTCCGGAGTCAGCTTGGGGCGGCGCCCGCCGAGCCGGCCGCGCGCCCGCGCGGAGGCGAGCCCGTCGTTGGTGTTCGCCACGATCAGCTCTCGCTGGAGCTCGGCGAGCACGCTGAGCATGCCGAACATGGCGCGGCCTTCCATGGTGGCGGTGTCGATGCCTTGCTCGATGACGTGCAGACCGATGCCGCGCTCGCGTAGGTCGGCGCCGAGGGTGACCAGGTGCAGGACGGAACGGGAGAGACGGTCGAGCCGGGTGACCTTGAGGGTGTCGCCCTCGCGCATCAGTTGCATGACGAGGTCGAGCTTGGACCGGGAGGCTTTTGCGCCGCTGGCGACGTCGACGTGGATGTTGTCGCGGTCGACGTCGTTTCGCAGTAGTGCGTCGATCTGGTGGTCGGGGTTCTGATCGGCCGTCGAGGAGCGGCAGCAGCCAAGAAGCAATGTCGGAAGCTATCCCCAATGGCCGTTCACCGACGTTGATTTCCGGCGCGAGTTGCCGACACTGTCCACCTGCGGGTTCGTGATCACGGTTCCAAGTGTCGGCAGACGTTCGTTTCTCGACACCCTGCGAGCGCCAACCATGCGCGGCTGGCTCCCCTCGACGCCGGACGGCTGGCGCCCGCAGTGCATGCCTTGCCGAGTGGTCGATGCAGAGCACTATAGTGCTAGGCAACTAGATAAATGGAGGAACCGGTGATTGAGTTCCACCTGAACAGCCGGTCTGGCCTGTCCCCGTACCAGCAGCTGGTCCAGCAGGTGAAGCACGCACTGCGCCTGGGCCTGCTGAAGGAGGGGGATCGGCTGCCGACGGTCAAGGACGTGGCGAAGCAGATGGCGGTCAACCCGAACACGGTGCTCAAGGCTTACCGGGAGTTGGAGCACGAAGGTCTGGTGGCCGCCCGTCCCGGCGTCGGGACGTTCGTGGCCCGGACGCTGGCCGACGGCACGCTCGCCGCGCACGGACCGCTACGCAAGGACCTGCAGCGCTGGCTGACCAAGGCCCGGCTGGCCGGGCTCGATGAGGAGAGCATCGAGGCGCTGTTCCTGAACACGTTTCGTAACACCGCCGGAGAGGACGTAGCGTGAGCGCTGTCTTGCGAGCCCAGGGCCTGGGCAAGAGGTACAAGCAGCGCTGGGCGCTGCAGAACTGCGACCTGGACGTCCCCGCCGGCCGGGTGGTCGGCCTGGTCGGCCCCAACGGCGCGGGCAAGTCGACCTTGTTGAAACTGGCCTCCGGCATGCTGATCCCGACGGCCGGCACCATTGAGGTGTGCGGTGGCCGCCCTGCTGCGGGTGTGGAACAGCTGGCCAAGGTCGGCTTCGTCGCGCAGGACACCCCGGCCTACACCGCGCTGAGCGTTGCCGACCACCTCGACTTCGGCAAGCGCCTCAACCCGAACTGGGACGACGCCGTGGCGCGCGACCGGATCCGTCGCCTCGGCCTGGACCCCAAGCAGCGTGCCGGCAAGTTGTCCGGCGGCCAGCGCGCGCAGCTCGCCCTCACCCTGGGCATCGCCAAGCGCCCGGAACTGCTCATCCTGGACGAGCCGGTCGCGGCCCTGGACCCGCTTGCCCGACGGGAGTTCATGCAGGACCTGATGGAGGCCGTCGCCGAGCACGAGCTGAGCGTCGTGCTCTCCTCCCATCTGGTCTCCGACGTGGAGCGGACCTGCGACTACGTTATCGTCCTGGTCGACTCCCGGGTGCAGGTGGCCGGCGACATCGACGACCTGGTCGCCTGCCACCACCGGCTCACCGGACCGCGCCGGGACCCGGACACGCTCCCGGCCGGTCAGCACGTCATCACCGCCAGCCACACCGATCGGCAGACCACTCTCCTGGTGCGCACCGACACCGCAGTCCACGATCCGTCCTGGACTGTCAGCCCGCTCGGTCTGGAAGACATCGTCCTGGCCTACATGACCCGGCCCGCCGATGCGGTACGTGACACCCGGCCCACACTGGAGGTACTCCGATGATCTGGCTGACCTGGCGCCAGTTCCGCACCCAAGCCGCCGTGATGTTCGCCGCGGTGGCTGCCCTCGCCGCCACCCTCGCGGTCACCGGCCCGCAGCTGGCCGACCTCTACCGAGCTGCCGGCAGCGGCCTGGTGGACCAGGCCTCCAGTTCGGACCAGACCCTTTACTACGCCGGACTGGTGGTCGTGCTCGCCGTGCCGGCGGTCATCGGGATGTTCTGGGGCGCGCCGCTGATCTCCCGTGAACTGGAGACCGGCACCCACTACCTCGCGTGGAACCAGGGCGTCACCCGTACGCGCTGGCTGGCGACCAAGCTGGGCCTTGGTGCGGCGGCCTCCATGACCGCTGCCGGACTGGCCGCACTCGCGGTGAGCTGGTGGAGCAGCCCCATCGACCGGGCTGTCAACGGCGGTGGCGCGACGGACACGTACTTCCCACGGCTCGACCCCGTGGCCTTCGCCGCACGCGGTGTCGTCCCCATGGCCCATGCCGCCTTCGCCTTCGTCCTGGGCGTCGCCCTCGGCCTCGTCATCCGCCGCACCCTAGCCGCGATGGCAACCACGCTCGTCGTCTACGCCGCCGTCCAGATCACTGTGCCGATGTGGGTCCGGCCTCATCTGGTCGCCCCGGATCAGATCACCGTGCCGATCACGACCGGTATCCCCATCAGCATCCAGGAGGGTGCCAAGCAGATCGTTGCGCATCCCGAAGTGCCCGGTGCCTGGGAAACCTCCCAACAGACCCTGAACGCCTCCGGTCAGCCGTCCTCCCTGCCGTCGTCCTTCGCCGAGTGCCTGCGCACCGAGTCGGGCCCGCCCACCGCGCAGCAATTCGACGGCTGCATCGCCAACCTCGGTGCCCAGGGCTACCAGCAGCAGGTGACGTACCAGCCAGCCGGCAACTTCTGGGCCCTGCAATGGGCCGAGACCGGGCTCTACCTCGGCCTCGCCCTGGCCTTGACCGGGTTCTGCGCCTGGTGGATCCGCCGCCGAGTGACCTGACATACGCCAGTCCCGCTATGGGAGTATCCGCGAGGGGCAGCCGGGTCCCGGCCGCCCCTCGCGGCGTTGACAGGGTTTTCTCACATTCGAGATCAATCTCGCCGATACTGGCTGTCCTGCTGGCCCCCAAGGCCGGTACAAGCTCCGGCCCGCCGGCACGGGTTCACCTCGGCTCCGCCCGGTCCTGGTCGGAGGCATCCACCGGGGTGCGGGGACGGGGCATCGAGAGAAGCGGGCCGAGGTCAAGCCGCTTGTCCATCTCCAGTCGGAAGGTGCCGTACGGGTTGATGTTGGACCAGAACAGCGCGGTGAGCCCGCGCCGGTCCTCGTCCGAGAGCTTCTTCGCCCAGGCCGGTTCGGCGAGGACCTGCTGAAGCAGCAGCGTGTTGACGTGCACGAGCGCGGACTGGAGCAAGTGCAGGGCGAGCATAGAAGTCTCGGCGTGTTCCTTGTCCGGGCCGGTAAGCGCACCGTCCTTGCCGTAGTGGAGCACGGTGTTCGCACTGTTCCAGTTCTCGACGACCTGGAGCCCGCCGTGGACCTCCCGGCGCAGGCCGGGAGCAGCGAGGTAGTCGCAGGCGAAGACCGTACGGACCGCGCGGCCGAGTTCTTCGAGCGCGGCGTACGTGGGGTGCTTGGGCCTGCCGCGGGTGAAGCGCCGCAGCGCCTGCTCCGCCTCCGCCGTTTCCAGTCGGAGCGCAGTGGCGTACTTGACCATCTGGTCGTACTGCTGCTCGATCAGGTCCCACTTGACGGCCCGGGTCAGTGAGGCGCCGAGCGCTGGCCAGCCGGGCGGGTCATCGTCCGGGCGGTACAGGCGGATGCTGCCGATGTTCTTCAGCCGAGGCAGCAGGCGGAAGTTGAGCAGCTCGGTGAAGGCGAACCCAACGACGCTCGCGCCGTGGGTGTCGACGTAGTTCGACTCGATCTCGGCGTCCGTGCAGTGCCGCAGCAGTCCCTCGATCATCGCCGCGACCTCGGACGACGAACAGGACTTCAGCTGCGAGTAGATGCAGACGTTCTTGCGCTCCACGTGCCAGTAGATCATCACGCCGTTGCCGCCGTAGCGTGCGTGGTACTCGGTCATGAAGTTGCTGGACCAGGACCCGAACTTCTTCGAGTCCGACGCACACGCATTGCCCTGGCCCCACCACGTGGTGTCGCGGGCGGCGAAGGTGGCGTTGACCAGCCGGGTGACGGCGGCGCGGAGGTTGTCGACGGTGATGAAGCGCCGCCGGATATGGCGCAGAGCGGCTTCGCTCTCGCCATGCTCACCGGTCGCGACGATCGAGCGGATGCCCATGTTGGTGCCCAGTGCGAATAGCGCGAGCAGCAGGCGGCGCTGGAGGGTGGCCCGGTCGATGCGCTCGTACGCGGCCACGGAGGTGAACTCGTCGGTGAAGCCGGAGAGGAAGTCGGCGTTCTTCAGCACGTCCAGGAGGTCGAGGACGCCCCATCGGCGTACGACCTCGTCCTTGAGCGCCTGGAGGCCGGTGGGCTCGTCCAGCTTCTCCAGCTTCGGCACGGTGATCCACGGGTCGCCGTGCCGCGTAGTCACCTTCACCCCGCCCGCCGAGCCGTCCGCGAGCGCCGCCGACAACCTGTCCAGACCCTTGGTCATCCGCTGCTTCAGCTTCGTGATGAACGCCTGCGGGTCCTGGGGCTGGCGGATAGCCGCGTAGTGCACGGTGCGGGCGGCCTCGAAGTCGCCCGGCAGGTCGTCCTCCGGGTTTCGCCAGCGCAAAGCCCCCTCGACATAGATCTCCCGGCGCCGGATCGCGTCCCGCAGCGCGACCAGGACACACAGCTCGTACGGGATGCGCTCGACCTTGCCCTTGTCGTCCACGACAGCCTCGCGCCAGTCCTTGCGTACGACGCCGTCTATCGGCACCGTGTCGCCGGCGTCATAGAAGCGGGTCTTGCCGTCGACCTCCGCGTACTTCTCCAGCAGCGTCATCGCGTCCATCACCGGCCGGTAAGCGGTGTTGTTGCACTTGAAGCCCAGCGTCCTCAGCAGCGGCGGCAGCATCTGCCGGTAGTACGAGCTGCAGGAGGACCGCAGGGTGGTGCGGACCCTGGCCTTGAAGACCTTCTCGTTCGCCTTCGCCTCCGCGACCAGGTCGCGCAGCGTCTTCTCCCCGACCACCGGGTACAGGGCCTCGCGTACCACCTCATCGGGCTTGCCGATCGCCGCGTCAGCGAGCTTGAAGAGGATGCCCTCCTTGCCCCGGACCTTCTTCAACTCCGCGGGGAGCTGCCTCTCCACCCGCCGCTCGGCACGCGCGTTGATCTTGTGGACCAGGGCAACCAGCAGCTCCACCAGAGCGTCAGTGATCTCCGCCTGACGAGAAGAGCACAGGGCCGAGAGCAGTGTGATCCGGGCGTCCTCGGCGGTGTCCCGGAAGTCCGAGGGGTACATCTTGATCGACCTCGACCGCCACGCGGCCAGCAGCTTCTCCGAGCAGTCCGCGAACAGCCCGTCGGGAAGCCCGAGTCTGCGTACGTCGTTCAGCTTGGTGATCTCCGTCAGCAGCGAGTCCAGGCCGACCGCGCCGGGATCACGCTTGAGCAAGGCCAGCAGGCCGGCACCGTCCTCGTTGTCCTCTGCGACCAGTGCAAGCAGCCGGGCCACGCCGACATCGCCCAGGCGCTCGATGGTCCGGGCGCAGAACACCTTCTCCCACCGGTTGCGGGCGGCGACCAGTACCTTCTCGATCCGGGTCCGGCCTGGCGGCTCGATCTTCCTCGCCCGGCACTCGACCAGCAGGGCCTCCCGCTGCCGGTCCTCCGCCAGCTCTACCGGGCACACCTCCACCGCCAGCCACGCGGTCAGCAGTTCCTCGTCGTCCAGCGTCGCAGGGCGGAACCGCAGGGCTTCCCGGATCTGCTTACGGTGCCGCTTCGCCCCCGCCAGGTCGTACTCCACAAGCGCAGTCGCAGGGACCTTCACCAGACCGGCGACGTACTCGACAGCGGGCTGCGGGAACTCCTCGATGAACTCCGGGAACCGGCCCTCCATTTCGTCGCCCCACCCTGGGATTTGCTCGTTCAGCCCAACGAGGCGCACGACGACGAGAAACGGGAGACCTGACCCACTGAAGCTACCGACGGGTTACTTGCTCCCTGGTGTCCGAGCTAGGACTACGGGGCCGACAAGGCCTGGTGAGGAACATGGGACCCTTCACCGGTCCGGACCGGTGAGAGTTATCCACAGGCTGGCCGCGATTCGGCGGAACCACGTAGCGTGTGCCGCATGAAGATCCTCATCAGCGCCGACATGGAGGGCGCCACCGGTGTCACCTGGCCGGCCGACGTGCTGCCGGGGACTCCCCAGTGGGAGCGGTGCCGGTCCATGTTCACCTCGGACGTCAACGCCGCCGTGCGGGGATTCTTCGACGGCGGCGCCGACGAGGTGCTCATCAACGAGGCCCACTGGACCATGCGCAACCTGCTCCTCGAGCAACTGGACGAGCGGGCCCAGATGCTCACCGGGCGGCACAAGCCCCTGTCCATGGTCGAGGGCGTGCAGCACGGCGACGTGGACGGCATCGCGTTCATCGGCTACCACGCCGGCGCCGGCATGGAGGGCGTCCTCGCGCACACCTTCCTCGCCAACTCCATCACCGGGGTGTGGATCGACGGCGTACGGGCCAGCGAGGGCCTGCTCAACGCGCATGTGGTCGCCGAGTACGGGGTGCCGGTGATCCTGGTGACCGGTGACGACGTCGCCTGCGAGGACGCGCTCGGTTACGCGCCCGAGGCGCTGAAGGTCGCCGTCAAGGACCATGTGTCCCGGTACGCGGCGGTGTGCCGCACCCCGGCCCGGACGGCCGCCGACATCCGCGCCGCGGCCGAGGAGGCGACCGCGCTGGCGGTGCGCCGGGAGCCGGTCGACGGCGGGCCGTTCACCGTCGCGGTGGAGTTCGACGCCGAGCACCTGGCGATGGCCGCCACCGTCGTGCCGGGCGTGACCCGCGCCGGCGAGCGGAAGGTGGCGTACACCAGCGGGACCATGTACGACGGAATCCGCACCTTCAAGGCGGTCACCACAATCGCCTCGGCCGCGGTGGAGGAGCAGTATGGCTGACGAGCGGGCCCTGGACGAGGTCGTGACGTTCACGTCCGACCTGATCCGGATCGACACGACCAACAGGGGCGGGGGCGACTGCCGGGAGCGGCCCGCCGCCGAGTACGCAGCCGCGCGGCTCGCCGAGGCCGGCCTGGAACCGGTGCTCCTCGAACGCACCCCGGGCCGCGCCAACGTCGTCGCCCGTCTGGAGGGCAGCGACCCGTCGGCCGACGCGCTGCTCGTCCACGGCCATCTGGACGTCGTCCCGGCCGAGGCCGCCGACTGGAGCGTGCACCCGTTCTCCGGAGAGGTCCGCGACGGGGTCGTCTGGGGCCGCGGCGCCGTCGACATGAAGAACATGGACGCGATGATCCTCGCCGTGGTGCGGGCCTGGGCACGGGAGGGCGTACGGCCCCGGCGGGACATCGTCATCGCGTTCACCGCCGATGAGGAGGCCAGCGCCGAGGACGGCTCCGGATTCCTCGCCGACCGGCACGCCCACCTCTTCGAGGGCTGCACCGAGGGCGTCAGCGAGTCGGGCGCGTTCACCTTCCACGACGGCGGAGGACGGCAGATCTACCCGATCGCGGCCGGCGAGCGCGGCACGGCCTGGATGAAGCTCACCGCGCGCGGCCGGGCCGGGCACGGCTCCAAGGTCAACCGGGAGAACGCGGTGACCCGTCTCGCCGCCGCCATCACCCGCATCGGCGAGCACCAGTGGCCGCTGCGGCTCACCCCGACCGTGCGGGCCGCGCTCACCGAACTCGCCGCCGTGTACGGCATCCAGACGGACCTGTCCGACGTGGACACGCTGCTGGACAAGCTCGGCACGGCCGCGAAGCTCGTCGAGGCCACCGTCCGCAACAGCGCCAACCCGACGATGCTGGAAGCCGGTTACAAGGTCAACGTGATCCCCGGGGAGGCCGTGGCGCACGTCGACGGCCGGTATCTGTCGGGTGCCGAGGACGAGTTCCGAGCGACCATGGACCGGCTCACCGGGCCGGACGTCGACTGGGAGTTCGAGCACCACGAGGTGGCGCTCCAGGCGCCGGTGGACTCGCCGACGTACGCCCGGATGCGGGCCGCCGTCGAGGAGTTCGCGCCCGGGGGGCACGTGGTGCCGTACTGCATGTCCGGCGGCACGGACGCCAAGCAGTTCTCCCGGCTGGGCATCACCGGCTACGGATTCGCGCCGCTGAAGCTGCCGGAGGGCTTCGACTACCAGGCCCTTTTCCACGGGGTCGACGAGCGCGTCCCGGTCGAGGCGCTGCACTTCGGTGTCCGGGTCCTCGACCGGTTCCTGCGGACGGCCTGAGCGAGTGGGGGAGACAGTGCGGACCCTGGCGTACGGCGAGTGGCCCTCGCCCATCGACGCGGCCACCGCCGCGGCCCACGACGGCAGCCCCGAGTTCACGGGCTTCGTCGGCGACGAGGTGTGGTGGACCGAGCCCCGGCCCACCGAGGCCGGCCGGCGCGGCCTGGTGCGCCGGCACGCAGACGGCACCGAGGAGTCCGTCCTGCCCGCTCCGTGGAACGTGCGGAGCCGGGTCATCGAGTACGGCGGCCGCCCCTGGGCCGGCACCGTGCGCGACGGTGTCCCGCTCGTGGTGTTCGCGAATTTCGCCGACCAGCGCCTCTACCGGTACGAGCCGGGCGGCGAGCCCCGCCCGCTGACCCCCGTGTCCCCGGTCGGGCAGGGGCTGCGCTGGGCCGAGCCGGTGCTGCTGCCGGAGCGCGGCGAGGTGTGGTGCGTCCTGGAGGAGTTCACCGGTGACGGCCCCAGCGACGTGCGCCGGGTCCTGGCCGCCGTACCGCTGGACGGTTCCGCCGCAGACGACCGGGACGCCGTGCGGGAACTGAGCGACGGGCGGCACCGGTTCGTCACCGGGCCGCGTCTCGCGCCGGACGGGCGGCGCGCCGCCTGGCTCGGCTGGGACCATCCGCGCATGCCGTGGGACGGCACCGAACTGCTCGTCGCCGACGTCGCCGTCGACGGCACCCTGCGGAACGCCCGTACGGTGGCCGGCGGACCCGAGGAGTCCGTCGCCCAGGTCGACTGGACCCCCGACGGACGGCTGCTGTACGCGAGCGACCGCACCGGCTGGTGGAACCTCTACCGGGACGGGGAGCCGGTCTGCCCGCGCGAGGAGGAGTTCGGCGGACCGCTGTGGAAGCTGGGCCTGCGCTGGTTCGCCCCGCTGGACAGCGGACTGATCGCCGTCCTGCACGGCCGGGGCGCACCCGCGCTCGGCATCCTCGACCCCGAGACCTGCGAGGTCGTCGACGCGGCCGGCTCGTGGAGCGAGTTCACGCCCACCCTCGCGGCACACGGCGAACGGGTCGTCGCCGTCGGCGCCGGACCGCGTGGCGGCCACGAGGTGGTGGAACTGGACACCAGGACGGGCCGGGCCCGTACGATCGGCGCCGCGCACGAGGACGCCGTGGACCCCGCCTACTACCCAGAGCCGCAGGTCCGCACCTTCACCGGACCCGACGGCCGGGAGATCCACGCCCAGGTCTACCCGCCGCACCACCCCGGACACGTCGGGCCCGCGGACGAGCGCCCCCCGTATGTGATCTGGGCGCACGGCGGACCCACCGGCCGGGCGCCGCTCGTGCTCGACCTGGAGATCGCCTACTTCACCTCGCGTGGCATCGGGGTCGCCGAGGTCAACTACGGCGGCTCCACCGGATACGGGCGGGAGTACCGCAACCGGCTGCGCGGGCAGTGGGGCGTGGTCGACGTCGAGGACTGCGCGGCCGTCGCGCTGGCCCTCGCCGACGAGGGCACCGCCGACCGCGACCGGCTCGCCGTCCGGGGCGGCAGCGCCGGCGGCTGGACCACCGCCGCCTCGCTCACCACGACCGACGTCTACGCCTGCGGCACCATCAGCTACCCGGTGCTCGACCTCACCGGCTGGGGCCCGGGGGAGACCCACGACTTCGAGTCCCAGTACCTGGAGAGCCTGATCGGCCCGCGCGCCGAGGTGCCCGAGCGGTACGCGCGGCGCTCGCCCGTCACGCACGCCGACCGGCTCACCGCGCCGTTCCTGATGCTCCAGGGACTGGACGACGTGATCTGCCCGCCCGCGCAGTGCGAGCGCTTCCTGGCCCGGCTGGCCGGCCGGGGTGTGCCGCACGCCTACCTCACCTTCGAGGGCGAGGGGCACGGCTTCCGGCGGGCGGAGACCATGGTGCGCGCCCTGGAGGCGGAACTGTCCCTGTACGCCCAGGTGTTCGGAATGAAACCGCCCGGCGTGCCGATCCTGGAGCTGGGCACATGAGCCGGGTCGAAGCACTGCGGCGGCCGGCCCGCCTCGCCCCCGGTGCCCGGGTGGCCGTGGTCGCGCCCAGCGGCCCGGTGCCCGAGGAGCGGCTCCAGGCCGGGCTCGACGTGCTGCACGGCTGGGACCTCGACCCTGTGGTGGGCCGCCATGTCCTGGACCGACACGGCGAGTTCGGCTACCTGGCGGGCGGCGACGCCGGCCGGGCCGCCGATCTGCAGTCCGCCTGGTGCGATCCGGCCGTCGACGCGGTGATCTGCGCCCGTGGCGGCTACGGCGTACAGCGCATGGTCGACCTGCTCGACTGGGAGGCGATGCGGGCCGCCGGGCCGAAGGTGTTCGTCGGGTTCAGCGACATCACCGCGCTGCACGAGGCGTTCGCGGTCCGGCTCGGCCTCGTCACCCTGCACGGGCCGATGGCCGCGGGTGTCGACTTCGTGAAGAGCGCGCGGGCGCAGGACCATCTCAAGGCGACCCTCCTCGCCCCCGAGACGGTCCGCACCCTGCGCTCCGACGGCACCGCGCTCGTCCCCGGGCGGGCGCGCGGGGTCACCCTCGGCGGCTGTCTCTCCCTGCTCGCCGCGGAGCTCGGCACCCCGCACGCCAGACCCTCCGCGCGCGGCGGACTGCTGTGCCTGGAGGACGTGGGGGAGGAGACCTACCGGCTCGACCGCTGCCTCACCCAGTTGCTGCGGGCCGGCCGGCTGGACGGGGTTTCGGGGCTGCTGCTCGGATCCTGGGCCCGGTGCGAGCCGTACGACGGGGTGCGGGCGCTGCTCGCCGACCGGCTCGGCGGCCTCGGGGTGCCGGTGGCGGAGCAGTTCGGATTCGGGCACTGCGCGGACGCGCTCACCGTCCCCTTCGGTGTCACGGCCGAACTCGACGCGGATGCGGGCACGCTGACCCTGGACGAACCGGCACTGAGCTGACCGCCCCCGCGTCGCGCGCGGGCCCGTCGTAGGGTGGCAGGGTGCCGCACACCGCTTCCCGCTACCTCGCCGAAGGCCGCCGCGTGGGGCTCCGTCACTTCACTCACGCGGACGGCGCCGAGTTCACCGCCCGCGCCCGGGAGAGCAAGGACCTCCACCACCCCTGGCTGTTCCCGCCGGACAGCCAGGGCGCGTACGCCGCGTACGCGGGCCGGCTGATCGCGGACCCCGCCAAGGCGGGGTTCCTGGTCTGCGAGAAGGAGGCGGACGGCGCCCTCGCCGGGTTCATCAACATCAACAACATCGTCGAGGGCGGCTTCCTGTGCGGTGCGCTGGGCTACGGCGCCTTCGCGCACGCGGCCGGACGCGGGCTGATGCGCGAGGGCCTGAACCTCGTGGTGCGGTACGCCTTCGGCCCGATGCGGTTGCACCGTCTGGAGATCAACGTACAGCCCGGCAACGCCGCATCCATCGCCCTCGCCCGTGCCTGCGGTTTCCGCCTGGAGGGCTTCTCGCCGAAGATGCTCTTCATCGACGGCGCCTGGCGCGACCACCAACGCTGGGCGGTCACCAGCGAGATGACGAAGGGTCGTTGACGCTCGGACCCCCGTGAGCACCGGCGCGCTCCTCACCGACACGATGGCGTCCGCCTTCGCCTGGACCTGACGCGTCAGGAGCGGCGGTCCGCGTACTCGTAGACCGCCCCGTCCGGGTGCCGTGCGATGAGGTTGCGGCCCACGGGTGTGGGGAGCGGGCCCGCGAGGATGTCGGCGCCCAGCTCCGCGAGCACCTGGCGGGTCTCCTCGACGTCCGTGACCGCGATGGTCGCGGCGACCTTGCGCAGCACGTCCAGTTCGGCCGCGGGACCGCTCATCAGCAGGAAGCAGCCGACCGCGGCGACCTGGACGCCGCCCCGCTCGAACCGGAGGGCCCTGCCGCCCGCCAGCCGCTCGTAGAAGGGGATGGCGGTCTCGATGTCGTCGACGCAGACACGCAGTGTGGCACCCAGAATCTCCATGGGAACGAGCCTAGTTGGGGCGGCCGTGGCCAGGTCCTCGGCGTGGACGATCTCCACACCCCGTGCCCGCGGGCGTTACGCGACCCCGGGCACGGGTACCCGGCGTCCATGCAGCGCTTGGAGCACTTGGAGCATCTGGACAAGCACCTGGTCGACGAGCTGGCACAGGTGGCCCGTGAAACCGTGCGCGACGAACTGCGCGAACAGGTGCGGGGACAGCGCCGCAGGGCCGCCCTGTACGCCGGTTCCGGCGCCGCCGCCCTGTACGCGGGTGCGGCCGTGTCGCTGGCCGTGGGCCTCGCACTCGCCCTGGTCCTGCCGGGCTGGGCCGCCGCACTGATCACGGCCGTGATCCTGGGCGCGCTGGCCTACGCCCTGCGCGCCGCGGCCCGGCCCGCGGCGTCCGGGACCGTTCCCGCGCAGGCCGCCGCGCCCGGCGGCCGGTCGGCCCCCGTTCCGCCGGTGCCGTCCGCACCGCCCACCGCCGGCGTCGTACCGCCGCGGCCGGACTCCGACCCCGACGCACCCCACCACCGGGCCTGACCTGCTGGAGGAAGCCGACGGCACAGCTCCTGTCGCGGGACCGCGAGGTCGTCGTGGTGACCGGGGCGAGCGGCGGCGTGGGCCGGGCGACGGCCCGCGCCCTCGCCGTGCGGGGCGAGGCCACCCGCTCAGGAAGCCGCCGACCGCCTGCGGACCGTAGGTCCAGCCGGTGCCGGTCGCTTCGCCCGCCGACGCCTCGACGATCACCACCCTCATGGGGTCCCGGACCGGCGTGGAGTCCGCCTCCGGGGCGTCGGCCGGGCCGGTGCGGCGCGGTTGCCCGGCCGGTCCGTCCTCCCTCCGGCTCAGCCGCTCTGCTGGAGCCGCGGCAGCACCTTGGTGCGGTAGAAGTCGAAGAAGCCGCGCAGGTCGGGGCCGATCTGGTTGACGTAGATCCGGTCGAAACCCGCGTCGGCGAACTGCCGGAGCTCGGCGACGTGCTCGTCCACGTCGTCGCCGCACACCCGGTTCTCCCGCACCATGTCCTCGGTGACCAGGGTCTGCGCCTGCTCGAAGTGCCTCGGCGACGGGAGCACCTGCCCCAGTTCGCCGGGCAGCAGCTCGTTCGCCCACAGCCGGTGCACGGTGCGCACGCACTCGTCACGGTCGGTGCCGTAACAGACCTTGGTGCCGCCGCTGACCGGCTTCCCGCCGCCCCCGCCCTTGCGGTACTGCTCCACCATCGGGGCGTCCGGCATCATCGTGATGTAGCCGTCGCCGACCCGGGCGGCGAGCTTGGTCGCCGCCGGGCCGAAGCCCGAGATGTCGATCGGGACGGGCTCGTCCGGCACGGTGTACAGGCGGGCGTTCTCCACCGTGTAGTGCGTGCCGTGGTGGTTGACCTCCTCGCCGGTGAACAGCCGGCGCATCACCTGGATCGACTCCTCCAGCATCTCGAGGCGTACGTGCGCGGGCGGCCAGGCGTTCCCGAGGATGTGCTCGTTCAGCGCCTCGCCGGTGCCCACGCCCAGCCGGAACTCCCCCGGGGACATCACCGCGCTCGTGGCCGCCGCCTGCGCCACCACCGCCGGGTGCGTCCGCACGGTGGGGCAGGTCACCGCCGTCCCCACCGGCAGCGACACCGCCTCGGACAGCGCGCCGACCACCGACCACACGAAGGGGCTCTGCCCCTGTTCGTCGTTCCACGGGTGGTAGTGGTCCGAGATCCACAGGGCCTGGAATCCGGCCTGCTCGGCCATCCGCGCCTGCTCGATCAGCTCGGCGGGACCGTACTGCTCGCACGAGAGGAAGTAGCCGTACTCGGGCATGGGGGTTGCCTCCGCGACATGGGCGGTTCGGGTCCCGGTCCGGGTACCCGGAGGGCCGGGCGGCAACCGGCGGACGTTTGGCGGCCCCGGTCAGGGGGACGCGGAAGTCTCCCGACGTCCGCGACAGCGCCGGAGGCGAACCGTGAGTCGACCCCGCACAGTGATCGTCGGTGCCGGCTTCGCCGGGTACCGGACCGCCCGGACACTCTCCGGGCTGGCCCGTGGCCGCGGCGAGATCGTCCTGCTCAATCCCACCGACTACTTCCTGTACCTGCCCCTGCTGCCCCAGGTCGCCGCCGGCATCCTGGAACCGCGCCGGGTCACCGTCTCCCTCTCCGGCACGCTGCCGCGCGTGAAGCTGGTGCTGGGGGAGTCCGACCGCATCGACCTCGACGCCCGGCAGGTCCACTACACCGGCCCCGAGGGCGAGGGCGGCACCCTCGACTACGACCGGCTGGTCCTCGCGGCCGGCAGTGTCAACAAGCTGCTGCCGATCCCCGGTGTCGCCGAGCACGCCCACGGCTTCCGCGGTCTGCCCGAGGCGCTGTACCTGCGCGACCACGTGACCCGGCAGGTGGAGCTGGCCGCCGCCACCGACGACCCCGAGCGGTGCGCCGCCCGCTGCACGTTCGTCGTGGTCGGCGCCGGCTACACCGGCACCGAAGTCGCCGCGCACGGGCAGCTGTTCACCGACGCGCAGGTCGCCAGGCACCCGATGCGGACCGGGATGCGGCCGCGCTGGCTGCTCCTCGACATCGCCGACCGGGTCCTGCCCGAGCTGGACGAACGGCTCTCCCGCACCGCCGACACCGTGCTGCGGGAACGGGGCGTGGACGTACGGATGGGCACCTCCGTGAAGGAGGCCACGCACGACGGAGTGCTGCTGACCGACGGGGAGTTCGTCGACACCCGCACCCTGGTGTGGTGCGTGGGCGTACGCCCCGACCCGCTCGCCGAGTCCCTCGGACTGCCCATGGAACGCGGCCGGCTGCTCGTCGACCCGCACCTGCGGGTGCCGGGCCGGCCGGAGGTGTTCGCCTGCGGGGACGCGGCCGCGGTGCCCGATCTGGAGAAGCCCGGCTCGTACACCCCGATGACCGCGCAGCACGCCTGGCGGCAGGGGAAGGTGTGCGCGCACAACGTCGCCGCGTCGTTCGGCGACGGCGAGCGGCGCGCCTACCGGCACAAGGACATGGGGTTCGTGGTGGACCTGGGCGGCGTCAAGGCCGCCGCCAACCCGCTCGGCGTGAACCTGTCCGGGGTGGCCGCGGGCGCGGTCGCCCGCGGCTACCACCTCGCCGCGATGCCGGGCAACCGGGTCCGGGTGGCCGCCGACTGGCTCCTCGACGCCGTACTGCCGCGCCAGGCGGTTCAGTTGGGGCTCGTACGGTCCTGGTCGGTGCCGCTGGACACGGCGTCGCCGGAGCTGGCGCGGGTGCCGGGCAGGCCGGGGCGGGGACGGTCGTCCGGGGACGGGACACAGCCGCCGGCGGCTGCCCGGGCGGGCTCGGAGCCGGAGAGGAACCGGGCGGGTGGAGGACCTGCCGAGGACCGACCGGGTGGCGAACCGGCGAGGAACCGACCGGGTGGTGAGCCCGCCGCGGGCCGTCCCGGTGGTGGGCCCGCGAAAGGCCGTCCCGGTGGTGAACCGGCGAAGAACCGACCCGCCGTCGCCCCGCCCCCCGATCAGCCGCCGCCCGGTCCCGACGTCGCGCCCGGCCCCGTCAAGCGCACTGACCGTTTTACCGAAGGAGACTCATGAACACCGGTGAACTCGTCGAGCTCGGCCAGCAGTTGCGGGTGGACAGTGTCCGCGCCGCGGCCGCCGCGGGCTCCGGGCACCCCACGTCGTCGATGTCCGCGGCGGACCTGATGGCGGTGCTGTTCGCCCGCCACCTCCGCTACGACTTCGAGCGTCCCGACCACCCGGGCAACGACCGCTTCGTCCTCTCCAAGGGCCACGCCTCGCCCCTGATGTACGCCACCTACAAGGCGACCGGTGCCATCGACGACGAGGAACTGCTCACCTTCCGCAAGGACGGCAGCCGCCTCGAAGGCCACCCCACCCCCCGTCGGCTGCCCTGGGTCGAGACGGCCACCGGTTCTCTCGGCCAGGGCCTCCCCGTCGGCGTCGGCATCGCCCTGGCCGGCAAGCGGCCGGCCCACGCCGACCACCGCGTGTGGGTGCTGTGCGGCGACAGCGAACTGGCCGAGGGCTCGGTCTGGGAGGCCGCCGAGCACGCCGCGTACGAAAACCTGGACAACCTCACGCTGATCGTGGACGTCAACCGGCTCGGGCAGCGCGGTCCCACCCGGCACGGCCACGACCTGGACGCCTACGCCCGCCGCTTCCAGGCCTTCGGCTGGCACACCGTCGAAGTGGACGGCCACGACGTGGACGCCGTCGACCGCGCCTACGGGGAGGCCCTGTCCACCAAGGGCCAGCCCACCGCGGTCCTCGCCCGCACCCTCAAGGGCAAGGGCGTCGAGGCGGTCCAGGACCGCGAGGGCCTGCACGGCAAGCCGCTGCCCGAGGCCGAGGAGGCCATCGCCGAGCTCGGCGGCCCCCGGGACCTGCGCATCAGGGTGGAGCGCCCGCCCGCCGACGGAGCACCGCCCGCCGGACACACCGGCCGCCTCGAACTGCCCCGCTGGGACAAGGGCGAGGAGGTGGCCACCCGGAACGCCTTCGGTGAGGCCCTGACCGCCCTCGGCACCGCGCGCGGCGACGTCGTCGTCCTCGACGGGGAGGTCGGCGACTCCACCCGTGCGGAGGCCTTCGCCAAGGAGCACCCCGAGCGGTACTTCGAGTGCTACATCGCCGAGCAGCAGATGGTCGCCGCGGCGGTCGGCATGGCGACACGCGGACGGGTGCCGTACGCCGCCACCTTCGCGGCCTTCCTCACCCGCGCCCACGACTTCATCCGCATGGCGTCGATCAGCGGCTCCGGGATCAACCTCGTCGGCTCGCACGCGGGCGTCGCCATCGGCCAGGACGGTCCCAGCCAGATGGGCCTGGAGGACCTGGCGATGATGCGGGCGGTGCACGGCTCGACCGTGCTGTACCCGTGCGACGCCAACCAGACCGCGCGGCTGGTCGCCGCGACGGCCGGCCTGGACGGCATCCGCTATCTGCGCACCTCGCGCGGTGCGGGCCCGGTGATCTACGGCCCCGACGAGGAGTTCCCCGTCGGCGGCAGCAAGGTGCTGCGCTCCTCCGACCGCGACCGGCTCACCCTCGTCGCCGCGGGCGTCACCGTGCCCGAGGCGCTGGCCGCCGCGGAGGCTCTGGAGGGGGAGGGCATCGACGTACGGGTGATCGACCTGTACTCGGTGAAGCCGGTCGACCGGGAGACGTTGCGCACGGCCGCCGAGGAGACCGGCTGCCTGATGACGGTGGAGGACCACCACCCGGAGGGCGGCCTCGGGGACGCGGTCGCGGAGGCCTTCGCCGACGGGCGTCCCGTACCGCGCCTGGTGCGGCTGGCCGTGCGCAACATGCCGGGTTCGGCCTCCCCGGAGGAGCAGCTGCACGCCGCCGGGATCGACGCCGAGTCGATCGCGGCGGCCGGCCGGCTGCTGGTGGGGGAGGCGATCGTGTCGTGAGCGACGACGGGTCGCGCACCGTACGGGCCGGCCGTCGCCCGGTGGAGATCCACCGGCCGGGGAAGGTGCTCTTCCCCGGCGGCGGGGACGCCGGGGAGTACACCAAGGGCGACCTCGTCGACTACCACCGGGCCGTCGCCCCGTTCATGCTGCCGCACCTGCGGGGCCGCCCGCTGATGCTGGACCGGCGCCCGGACGGCATCGACGGCCCCACGTTCATGCAGAAGAACACCCCGGACGGCTACCCGGACTGGATCACCCGCGCGGAGGTCGCCAAGGAGGGCGGCACCGTCACGCACACCGTGTGCGACGACACCGCGACCCTCCTCTACCTCGTCGACCAGGCGAGCATCACCCTGCACCGCTGGCTGTCCCGCACCGCCCGGATCGACCGGCCGGACCGGCTGGTCTTCGACCTCGACCCGTCGGGCGACGACTTCGAGACGGTGCGGGAGGCCGCGCGGCTGCTGGGGGAGCTGCTGGACGAGCTGGACCTGCCCTCGGCGCTGATGACCACCGGCTCCCGGGGCCTGCACGTGATCGTGCCGCTGACCGGTGACCACGACTTCGACGACGTACGCGCCTTCGCCCGCGAGGCCGCCGACACCCTCGCCGCCGCCCACCCCGACCGGCTCACCACCGCCGCCCGCAAGAAGGACCGCGGCGACCGGCTCTACCTCGACGTGCAGCGCAACGCCTACGCGCAGACCGCCGTCGCGCCCTACACGGTCCGGGCCCTGCCCGGCGCCCCCGTCGCCCTGCCCGTCTCCTGGGACCAGCTGGACGATCCGGACCTGCACGCCCGTCGCTGGACCGTCGCCGACGCCCTCGATCAGGTCCGCGCCGACCCGTGGGCGGCCCTGCCGCGCCGGGGACGCGCCCTGGGCCCCGCCCGCCGCCGGCTGGCCGCACTGCGGGACTGAACGGTGCAGGCACCCCTCCGACCGGGCCCGATGCCCGGCCGTGGCAACCGGGTGAGCACACGGAGGTTTGGCGAACACACTTGCGGCCACACGAAGGGGGAGGTGGCCATGTCGAACACGAAGAACACCGAAGAGTCACAGGGTTCACAGGAAACCCAGGATTCGCAGGAATCCCACAACCCGAAGGACAACAACAGAACCACCAAACGGCCGAGCCCGATGGAGGTGCTGCGCCAGGCACGCGGCCAGCTCGCGGAGCTCACCGGGATGGAAGCCGAGTCCGTGTCGTCCTTCGAGCAGACGGAGGAGGGCTGGGCGCTGGAGGTCGAGGTCCTCGAACTCGAGCGGGTGCCCGACACGATGAGCCTGATGGCGAGTTACCAGGTCGAGCTGGACCCCGACGGTCAGCTCACCGGGTACCGGCGGGTCCGCCGCTACGAGCGCGGGCGGGCCGACGCACACAGGCCGGGCGGCCGGTAGGCCGCCCGACCGGACCCACGCTCACAGACACCCACACTCACAGACAAGGAGGGACAGCCGGCATGACAGTAGTACCGGCACAGCAGACCGGCGGTGGAGGCGGCAGCAGCGGCCTCTACGACGTGCTTGAGCTTGTTCTGGACAGGGGGCTCGTCATCGACGCCTTCGTGCGCGTGTCCCTGGTCGGCATCGAGATCCTCAAGATCGACGTACGTGTCGTCGTCGCCAGCGTCGACACCTATCTCCGCTTCGCCGAGGCGTGCAACCGCCTCGACCTGGAGGCCGGGCCCCGCAAGAGCCCGGGCCTGCCCGAGATCGTCGGGGAGGTCACCGAGTCCGGCGCCCGCGGCAAGTCCAAGGGAGCGCTGTCCGGCGCCGCCGAGACCATCTCCGACGCCTTCAAGCAGACGCGTGAGGGTGACTCCGAGCGCGAGACCGAGTCGCGTCCGCGGGCCCGCAGGAGCAGCTCGGCCCGCCGGAAGGAGGAGCAGGAGTGAGCACGTACATCTACGGCATCACGGCTACGTCGCACCCGGGCCTCCCCGAGGGCGTGGGCGGCGTCGGCGACCCCTCGCTGCCGGTGCGCGTCCTGCGCCAGGGCGAACTGGCGGCCCTGGTCAGTGACGCCCCCGAGGGCCTGCGCCCCAAGCGCAGGGAGCTGCTCGCCCACCAGAACGTGCTCAGCGAGGCCGGCGCGGCCGGCTGTGTGCTGCCCATGCGCTTCGGCAGCGTCGCCCCGGACGACGACGCAGTCACCGGCGTCCTCGCCGAGCGCGCCGAGCACTACGGGGAGCGGCTGCGGGCCCTGGACGGCCGGGTCGAGTACAACATCAAGGCCAACCACGTCGAGGACGCGGTCCTGCACCACGTGATGGCCGGCAACCCGGAGATCCGCGCCCTCGCGGAGGCCAACCGGCAGTCCGGCGGCGGCAGTTACGAGCAGAAGATCCAACTCGGCGAGATGGTCGCCGCCGCGGTCAAGGGCAAGGAGGCCGAGGACGCCACCGCGCTGGAGAGCGCCCTGGAACCGGTCGCCGACGCGGTGAGCGTGGGTCCCGAGTCCACGGGCTGGCTCGCCAACGTGTCGTACCTGGTGAAGCGGGATACGGCGGCGGAGTTCCTGGAAGCGGTGGAACAGGCCCGCAAGGACCTGCCCCACCTCGAAGTGCGTCTGAACGGCCCGCTGCCGCCGTACAGCTTCGTCGAGCCCGGCCCGGCCGAGCCGGCGGGTACCGCGGCCGGCGGAGCGGACGCCGGAGCGGGGTGACGACATGGGCTTGATCTCCGAGGTGCTGCTGCTGCCGTTCGCCCCGGTGCGCGGCAGCGGCTGGGCCATCCGGCAGGTGCTCCGGGAAGCGGAACGCATCTACTACGACCCTGCCACGATACGGGCCGAACTGGGTCGGCTGGAGGAGCAGTTGGAGGCCGGAGAGATCACCGAGGAGGAGTTCGACCGGCAGGAGGACGAACTCCTCGACCGGTTGGAGACCGCAACGCGCACCGGCGCGGGTACAGGGGACGGGACGGCACCACGATGAACCGAATGGGACTGGGCCTCGCGATCGGGGCCGGATACCTCCTCGGACGGACCAAGAAGCTGAAAATGGCGGCCGCCGTCGGCGGCCTGGTGGCGGGCAAGAAGCTGAACCTCAGCCCGCGCATGGTCGCCGACCTGGTGTCCCGGCAACTGCGGGACAATCCGCAGTTCAAGGAGATCGGCGACCAGCTGCGCGGTGATCTGCGGGGCGTCGGCAAGGCGGCCTCCGGCGCGCTGGTCGAGCGGCAGCTCGACTCCCTCGCCGACCGGCTGCACGGTCGTACCGCCGACATGCGGAACCGGCTGACGGGCAGCGGTTCGAAGGACGACGCCGACGAGGAACGCGCCGAGGACGCGGAGGCGGAGGAGACGGAGGCGGAGGACCGGGAGCCGCCGGACGAGGACGAGCCGGCCTCCGAGCGGCCGGCCAAGAAGGCGGCCGCCAAGAAGGCACCGGGGAAGAAGGCCGCCCCCGTGAAGAAGGCGGCGGAGAAGAGGGCGGCTCCCGCGAGGAAGACGGCGGCGAAGAAGACGGCGGCCGCGTCCCGCGGTGCCCGCTCCCGTACGCCGAAGGGAGGCGGTGAGTGATGACCGAGACCCTCGGACGGGCCGGCTCCGCCGCACAGAACGGCGCGTCGAAGAACCCGCTCGCCGACGTGGCCCACAGCGAGGCCGCCGACCGGCTCAAGGGTGAACTGCAGGACTACCTCGCGGCCCAGGCCACCCGGCTGCTGACCGGTCTCGGCCACAAGCTCGGCGAGACCACGAACAAGCTCAACGACATCGCCGAGGGCAACAGCCCGGGCTTCGCCAAGCTCGCCCTCGACGGCGGCCGCAAGATCGCCGAGGGCAAGAGCCCCCTGCGCAGCGCCGTCGAACTCGGCGCCTCACGGGCCAAGGACAACGTGATGGGTGCGCTCAAGGGCCTCGGCGGCGGCAAGGGCAAGCGGAAGAGCTCGGCCGGCAAGAAGCCCACCGTCATCATGGAGTACATCGATGTCGGCGTCCCGCTGCGCACGGCGTACGACCAGTGGACCCAGTTCCAGGACTTCAGCACCTTCGCCAAGGGCGTCAAGAGCGCCAACAAGTCCGACGACGTCATGTCGGACTGGCAGGCGAAGATCTGGTGGTCCAACCGCAGCTGGAAGGCGAAGACCACCGAGCAGGTCCCCGACGACCGCATCGCCTGGTCCTCGGAGGGCGCCAAGGGCACGACGAGGGGCGTCGTCTCCTTCCACCGCCTCGCCGACAGCCTCACCCGCGTCCTGCTGGTCATCGAGTACTACCCCACGGGTTTCTTCGAGAAGACGGGCAACATCTGGCGTGCCCAGGGCCGCCGCGCCCGGCTCGACCTGAAGAACTTCGCCCGCTTCATCACCATCAAGGGCGAGGCCGAGGACAGCTGGCGGGGCGAGATCCGCGACGGCGAGGTCGTCCGCAGCCACGAGGACGCCCTCGCCGAGGAGGAGGACGAAGCCTCCTCCGAGGAGGAGAGCGAGACCCCTTCGGACGAGTACGACGAGGAACCCGGGGACGAGGACGAAGCCGGGGCCGAGTACGAGGACGAAGCCGGCACGGAACCCGAGGAGGAGTACGAGCCGGAGGACGAGGAGGAGCCCGAGGCCGAGGAACCCGAGGAAGCCGAGGAACCCGAGAAGTCCGAGGACGCGTACGAGGAGGACGAGTACCCGGAGGACGAGTACGAGGACGAGACCGAGGCCGAGGCCGAGGACGAGCAGCCCGAGAGCCGGAGCCGCCGATGACGACCCCCAGCCGGCTTCCCGAGCCGTACGGCCAGGGCAGTGGTGCCAATCTCGCCGACATCCTGGAAAGGGTGCTCGACAAGGGCGTCGTGATAGCGGGTGACATCCGCATCAACCTGCTGGACATCGAACTCCTCACCATCAAACTGCGGCTCGTCGTCGCCTCCGTCGACAAGGCGAAGGAGATGGGGATCGACTGGTGGGAGTCCGACCCGGCGCTGTCCTCGCGCGCCCGGCGCGACGAACTGGCCAGGGAGAACGCGGAGCTGCGTGAGCGGCTGGCCCGGCTGGAGGAACTGGGGCCGGCGCCCCGCCGCGCACAGGAGGAGGGTTCGTGACCGGACTGCGGTACGTCTACGCGGTCTGCCGCCCCTACGGCACGCCGCTCCAGGCCCAGCTGACCGGAGTCGGAGGCGATCCGCCCCGGCTGCTGCCCCACCACGGCCTGGTGGCCGTCGTCAGCCACGTACCCGAGGCGGACTTCGCGGAGGGACCGCTGCACGCGCACCTGGAGGACCTCGACTGGCTGACCGCGGTCGCCCGCGCCCACCAGGGCGTGATCGACGCGCTCACCACCGTCACGACCCCGCTGCCGCTGCGGCTCGGCACCGTGTTCCGCGACGACAGCGGCGTACGGACCATGATGGAGGCGCGCGAGGAGAGCTTCCTGCGCACCCTGGACCGGCTGGAGGGCCGGGTCGAGTGGGGCGTCAAGGTCTACGTCGAGTCGGACCGGACGCCGGAGGCTTCCGCCGCGCCCGCGCCGAAACCGGCGTCCGGCCGGGACTATCTGCGACAGCGGCGAATGCAGACGAAATCGCAGGACGATCTGTGGCAGCGGGCCGAGACGTTCGCGACCCGGCTGCACGAGACCCTTTCCGGGGCCGCCGAGGACTCCCGGCTGCACGCACCGCAGAATCCCGCGCTCTCCGGCGCCTCCGGACGCAATGTGCTCAATGCCGCCTACCTCGTACCCCGCGCGAAATCCGAGGAATTCGTGGAAGAGGTGGACCGTACGAAGGACGGCGTGCCCGGAATACGCGTCGAACTCACCGGCCCCTGGGCGGCCTATTCGTTCGCCGGTGAGGAAGCCGCCGAGGGGGAGGGCCGGTGACCGTCGTCGAACGCCGTGAGATAGCCCTGGTGGACCTGCTCGACCGGCTGCTGGCCGGCGGGGTCGTCATCAAGGGGGACATCACGCTGCGCATCGCGGACGTCGACCTGGTCCGTATCGACCTCAACGCGCTCATCAGCTCGGTCAACGCGCGGGTCCCCTCGCCCTTCGAGGACTCGCCGTGACGGCCGCCCCCGACGACGGGCGGCACGTGGAGCCGCACGGAGACCGGCGCAGGAGCCTGGACCTGGAGCCGGACACGGTCGAACGCGACCTGATCAAACTGGTGCTCACCGTCGTGGAACTGCTGCGCCAGCTCATGGAGCGCCAGGCGGTGCGACGGTTCGACGAGGGGGACCTGAGCGAGGAGCAGGAGGAGCGGGTCGGGCTCACCCTCATGCTGCTCGAGGACCGCATGGCGGAACTGCGGGACCGCTACGGACTGCGGCCCGAGGACCTGAATCTGGACCTCGGGCCGCTCGGACCGCTGCTTCCCCGGGACTGACGTCCGGGACGGGAGATCCCCCGGACCTGGTCCGGGGGATCTCCCGTCCCCCACTCACCACCGGTACCAGCGGCCCCTGCCCCCGCCCGCCGACGTGCTGCGCGTGAAGAACCCCGGAAGCCACACGAGCGGAACCGCCGGGCGCTCCACCGGAGAACCTTCACCGCAGATCCGGCGCCGAAAAGAATTTCGGCGCCAGCAGCAGGACCAGAAGAACGGGAACCATGACGTCGAACCTCCTGGCATTCTGATCGCACGGAGAACGCTGCTCAGGCTTCCTTGCGGCAGAGAACCTCACCGTGCAGCACGCCGAACCAGCCGTCCTCCCGGTCGCCCCACTCCCGCCACGCCCCGGCCACTTCCCGCAGCTGCTGCCGAGTGGCGTGGCCGCCGTCGACCGCCCGCGCGGCATAGGCCGACGCCACCGTGCGGTCCGCCCACAGGCCGCTCCACCAGGCCCGCTCCCCGGCGGTCGAGAAGGTCCAGGTGGCCGAGGTCGCGGTGACGTCCGTGAAGCCCGCGGCGAGCGCCCAGGACTTCAGCCGCCGCCCGGCGTCCGGCTCGCCCCCGTTGGCCCGGGCCACCCGCCGGTAGAGGTCCAGCCAGTCGTCCATGCCCGGTGACAGGGGATACCAGGTCATCGCCGCGTAGTCCGAGTCCCGGACGGCGACGAAACCGCCCGGCCTGGTCACCCGCCGCATCTCGCGCAGCGCCCCCACCGGATCGCCCACGTGCTGGAGCACCTGATGGGCGTGGACCACGCAGAACGTGTCGTCCGGGAAGTCCAGCGCGTGCACGTCCCCCACCGTGAAATCGGTGTTCCTCAGCCCCCGCTCGCCGGCCACCGCCCGGGCCCGCTCCAGAATCCCCGGCTCCCGGTCGAGGCCGGTGACGTGCCCGTCGGGAACGAGCCCCGCCAGATCCGCGGTGATGGTGCCGGGACCGCACCCGATGTCCAGGATCCGCATATGGGGCTCGAGGACCCCGAGGAGGTACGCCGCCGAGTTCTCGGCGGTCCGCCAGGTGTGCGACCGCAGCACCGACTCGTGGTGGCCGTGCGTGTAGACGGCGGTCTCCCGTGCTTCCGGCATGACGAACCCACCCCTTCCACTCTCGTAGGAGGGCACTCACGCTACGCCCGTCAGCCGTATGGTGAGACTCACGTTTCACATTCTGGGAAACCCTTGCCGGAAACCGTTTGCCACCTGCACCGACGACCCCGCACAATCCCCACCATGGGTCATCTGGAAGCCGCGCACCTCGAGTACTACCTCCCCGACGGGAGGGCGCTGCTGGGCGATGCCTCCTTCCGGGTGGGGGAGGGGGCCGTCGTGGCCCTCGTCGGACCCAACGGCGCGGGCAAGACCACCCTGCTGCGCCTCCTCGCGAGCGAGCTGAAGCCGCATGGCGGCTCCGTCACCGTCACCGGCGGCCTCGGCGTCATGCGCCAGTTCGTCGGCTCCGTACGGGACGGGACGACCGTGCGCGACCTGCTGGTGTCCGTGGCGCAGCCCAGGATCCGTGAGGCCGCCCGCGCCGTCGACACCGCCGAACACGCGATCATGACCGTCGACGACGAGGCCGCCCAGCTGGCGTACGCGCAGGCCCTCGCCGACTGGGCCGAGGCGCGCGGGTACGAGGCCGAGACGCTGTGGGACATCTGCACCACCGCCGCGCTGGGCGTGCCCTACGAGAAGGCGCAGTGGCGCGAGGTCCGCACCCTCTCCGGGGGCGAACAGAAGCGCCTGGTGCTGGAGGCGCTGCTGCGCGGCACCGACGAGGTGCTGCTGCTCGACGAGCCGGACAACTACCTCGACGTACCCGGCAAACGCTGGCTCGAGGAACGGCTCGCCGAGACCCGCAAGACCGTCCTCTTCGTCTCCCACGACCGCGAACTCCTCGCCCGCGCCGCCCAGAAGATCGTCTCCCTCGAACCGGGCCCCGCGGGCGCCGACGCATGGGTGCACGGCGGCGGCTTCGCCACCTTCCACCAGGCCCGGCAGGAACGCTTCGCCCGCTTCGAGGAACTGCGCCGCCGCTGGGACGAGAAGCACGCCCAGCTGAAGAAGCTGGTCCTGACGCTGCGTCAGGCAGCCGAGAACAGTCCGGACATGGCGTCCCGCTACCGCGCCGCCCAGACCAGGCTGCGCAAGTTCGAGGAGGCCGGCCCGCCGCCGGAGCCCCCGCGCGAGCAGGACATCAGGATGCGTCTCAAGGGCGGCCGTACCGGAGTACGCGCCGTCACCTGCGAGCGGCTCGAACTCACCGGCCTGATGAAACCCTTCGACCTGGAGGTCTTCTACGGCGAACGGGTCGCCGTGCTCGGCTCCAACGGCTCCGGCAAGTCCCACTTCCTGCGCCTGCTCGCCGGCGACGGCGTGGCCCACACCGGGAACTGGAAACTCGGCGCGCGCGTGCTGCCCGGACACTTCGCGCAGACCCACGCCCACCCCGAACTGCTGGGCCGCACCCTCCTGGACATCCTGTGGGCCGAACACTCCCAGGACCGGGGCGCCGCCATGTCACGCCTGCGGCGGTACGAACTGACCCAGCAGGCCGAGCAGACCTTCGACCGCCTCTCCGGCGGTCAGCAGGCCCGCTTCCAGATCCTGCTCCTGGAACTCCAGGGCGTCACGGCCCTGCTCCTCGACGAGCCGACCGACAACCTCGACCTGGAATCGGCCGAAGCCCTCCAGGAAGGCCTGGAGGGCTTCGAGGGCACGGTTCTCGCCGTCACCCACGACCGCTGGTTCGCCCGCTCCTTCGACCGCTTCCTGGTCTTCGGCAGCGACGGCCGGGTCAGGGAGACCTCCGAACCGGTCTGGGACGAACGCCGGGTGGAACGAGTGCGGTAAGCACCCCGCTCTCACTTCCAGCGCAGCAGCGCGCCCAGTCCGCCGACCGGCGTGTCGTCCCGCGCGTCCGGCGCCGCGGCCACCGACAGCGCGGGCGCGCCCGTCGCGACCGCCGACCGGATCAGTGCGTCGTCCGCCCGCGCCGACCAGGAGTTCTGCTCGCCGAGCACCTTCAGGTCCGTACGCCGCACCGCCAGCTGGTCCGGATCCTCACCGATCCACACCTCACGGTGCGTGTCGGCCGAATCCGGCCGGATCAGCAGTTCGTCGATCCGGTGCTCGCGCGCGGCCTCGACCAGCGCCGGCACGCCCTCCACGGCACCCGTGCGGCCCTCGTCGTCGGGGCCCCGGGCGGCGAGGAACCGCTCCAGCTCCGCCGCGGCCCGGTCGCGGACGTGATCCGCGCGGATCCGCTCCACGTCCTCGTCGAGCAGTCTGCTGCCGGCCCCGTGCGAGGCCTCGACCACCAGGCCGTGCAGCCGCTGCGGCAGCCGTTCGCGCACGGAGCGCTGCTCACGGTCGTCACCGACGAGGATCAGCAGATCGGCGCCGGTCTCCTCGTGGCAGACGGCGAGCGCGTCGGCGATCTCCGCGGCGTTGTGCTCCCAGGTGCTCTCCACCCGCAGCTGGAAATGGCGCTCCGACCAGTCCACGGAACCGGTCCGGTGCAGCGGCCACTGCCGCCCGGTGACACCGCCGACGTCGTCCCGGCCGAGCGCGCTGCGCAGCTCGAAGTCCGCGCCCCTGCGGTCGACGTAGGCGACGACGCACACCGGGTCCTCGCCGGCCAGCTCGAGCAGCGGCGCGACCCTGGGCAGCGGCGCCCACCGGGCCCGGTCGCGCTGCGGGGACCGGGCCAGCGGCGGGTCGAGCACCACCTCGCCGTCCCGGGCGAACATCGCGCGGCCGTGCGGCTCACCGGAGTGCCGCAGATCCTCCAGCGCGCGGCGCACCGCCTGACAGGTCGCCTTGTCCGCCCCCTGGTCGGCCAGCTCCCCGGCCATCGCCTGGGCCGTCAGCCGCCGTTCCTGGGGGGTGTTCTCCGTGTGCCGGGAGGTGTCGACGTAGACGGAGGCCCAGGGGCCGGGACGTTCGTAGAGTGGATGCAGGAAAGCGAGTTCCATGGCTCCCTCCCGGTTGGCGTTCGGGGTAGTGCTCGGCCGGTCGGGCGGGTACCCGAACCGTATGGACACACACGACGAGCGGGGCACCACGATGACCGGAGTCGAGCCGGACCGCCTGGACGACCAGCAGCTCATGAAGGAGCTGGAGACCATCCACCGCACGCGTCACGACACACTGCTGTACGGCTCCAACGACGCGCTGAGGGTCCACAACGAGCGGATGGCGCAGCTGGAGGGCGAGTACCTGCGCCGCAACCCGCGCCGCCCGGTGGCCGCGGGCCGCACCCGAGAAGGTGCCCGGGAGCGGGGCGCCGCGGACACCACGACACCCACGACCCCGGGCTCCTGAACCCGGGTCCCGGGTCGCCTACGAGTTCTTCTCCGCCCCGAACACCTCGAGATACGTCTCGCAGAACGCCTTGAGATCGTCCGGCTTGCGGCTGGTGACCAGTTTGTTCGGCCCGTGGTCGCACACCTTCACCTGCTCGTCGACCCAGGTGGCGCCGGCGTTGCGCAGGTCGGTCCGCAGGCTGGGCCAGCTGGTCAGCACCCGGCCCCGGACGACGTCGGCCTCGACCAGGGTCCAGGGGGCGTGGCAGATCGCGGCGACCGGCCGGCCCTGTTCGAAGAAGTCCCGCACGAACGCGACGGCTTTGTCGTCCATGCGCAGGAAGTCCGGGTTGGCCACCCCGCCCGGCAGCACCAGCCCGCCGAAGGAGTCCGCCGACGTCTCGCCGACGACCTCCTGCACGGGGAAGGTGTCCGCCTTGTCGAGATGGTTGTACGCCTGGATCTTCCCCGGGCCCGTCGACACGAGCACCGCTTCGTGACCGGCGTCCACGGCCGCCTGCCACGGCTCGGTCAGCTCCACCTGCTCAACGCCCTCGGGCGCGGTCAGGAATGCGATTCGCATGATGTCACTACGTCCCTTCGTTCAGCTGTTCCTGTCCGGTTCCGCATGGCCGATGCCGGCCGGCGCCGAGCCGGGCTCCCGCGCCTCGGCCGGATCGCCGAGACTCACCGGCCCGACCGGCAGACCGCCCTCGACCACCGGGATCCGGCGTATCGCGTGCTCACGCATCAGGGCGACGGCCGAGGACACCGGGTCGTCCGGGGCGAGCGCCAACGGGTCCGGCGCGCACATCGACCCCGCGCTCATCCCGAGCGGATCCGCGCCCCGGGCGACCGCCCGGACCGTGATGTCGCGGTCGGTGAGCACGCCGACGACCCGCTGTCCGCCGGCCCCCACCACGTCGCCGATGTTCTGGGTGCGCGTCAGCCGCGCCGCCTCGACGATCGAGGCGTCCGGGCGCACGGCGACCACGCCCGCAGTCATCACGTCCTTGACGAACTCGGCCATGACCGAGGCCTCCCTGTCGTTCCCGGCCGTCCGGGGCACCGCGGGCCGGCCCGCGGTGCCCCGGACGGACCGGTCACGCGGTCTCCGTCTCCCGGGACCGGGTCAGTGCCTCGGCCAGCTCCTGGACGTTGTGGTAGCGGGCCTGGCGCGGCAGCCGCTCCAACGCCTCGATGAGCGTGTCGGGCGCGTACCGCCGGTCCAGGGCGCGCATCAGCTCGCGCGGGCCCGCGGGGAACGCCCCGCGGCCCAGGATCCTGGCCAGTTCCAGCCGCACCGACTCCAGTGACGTCGGGCCGCGGCCCGGTGTCACCGGGCCGCGCGCGACCTCGGGGTCGTCGTCGGCGAACGGCTCCGGGTCGTGCCACTCCTCGGTGCGGGTGGGGTGCCCGGACCGCAGCAGACCCTGCAGTTCGTGCTTCATCTCGTCGTCGCGGTGGACGCTGAGCCGGTCGCTGCCTCGCTGCATGTCTCCCTCCAGATCCTTTGGGGTGCGCACCGCGTACCCGGGGAGCGGAGAGCGACACGGGGGTTCGGGTGCCGGATCGGCACGGCCCGGTGTTTGGCCGCCGGAGGGCGGGAGACCCGCATCCCCACGCCCCCCACGCGCCTCCCGGAAAGGACAGGCCATGGCGGTGCTCGCCGTGCTCATCCCGCCACTCATGCTCGGCGTGATCCTGATGCTGGGCCGCTACGAGGAACTCCTGCTGCCGCCCGCACCGCCCGAGGCCGATCCGCCCGAAGCCCGGCTGGGGGGTTTGGGGCGGTGAAACGGGGGCAGGCGCAGCTCCAGTGCTTCGGACAGGAGGCACGTCCGTGGAGGCGGTGTCGCGCCGCTCCGGGCGCACCTGTCCCCCGACCGGTGCGCTCGCCACGGTGACCGTCCGTCCCCGAGCGTCCCCCCGAGGGAGCTGCGACGCACCATGCCGATCCGAGCGACCGCGAAACACCCGCACGACGACGCCCCCGACACCGCAGCCGCCTTCCACAGGCTCGCCGCACTGCCCCCCGGCCCGGAGCGGGACGCGCTCCGTGACGAGGTCGTCGAGGCCTGGCTGCCCATGGCCGACCGCCTCGCCGGACGCTTCCGCAGCCGCGGCGAGAGTTTCGACGACCTGCGCCAGGTCGCCGCGCTCGGCCTGGTCAAGGCCGTCGACCGGTACGACCCCGACCTCGGCAACGCGTTCGAGAGCTATGCCGTGCCGACCATCACCGGCGAGATCAAACGGCACTTCCGTGACCACATGTGGACCCTGCACGTACCGCGCCGGGTCCAGGACCTGCGCAACCGCGTCCGGCACTCCTCCCAGGACCTGTCCCAGAGCATCCCCGGCCGCCGGCCGACCGTGGCCGAGATCGCCGAGCACGCCGATCTGAGCGAGGAGGACGTCCGTACCGGACAGGGGGCGCTGGAGAGCTTCAGCACGCTGTCCCTGGACGCCGAGCTGCCCGGCAGCGACGACGGCTACTCGCTCGGCGACGCCCTCGGCGCGCCCGACCCGGCGCTGGACACCGTGGTCGACCGCGAGGCCGTCAGGGAACGGCTGGCCGCGCTGCCCGAGCGGGAGCGGGCCATCCTCTACATGCGGTTCTTCGGCGACATGACGCAGAGCAGCATCGCCGAGGAACTGGGCATCTCCCAGATGCACGTCTCCCGCCTGATCAGCCGCTGCTGCGGCCGGGTACGGGAGCAGGTCATGGGGGACGCCGGCGAGACGTAGGGGCCGCGTCCGGATCCCGCCGGGGCGCGGGGCCCGGTACGCGTTTTCCCCGGCCGCCCTTCACCCGCTCGGGTGTGCCCGGTCCCGCCAATGGTGTCCGGCGGCGAGCGGTGCGGCGGTGATGGGGCTGTGATGGCTGTGGGGCGTGACCGAACGCCGTGCCCCCGCCGTCGCTCGAAGGAGCCCGCACCATGCGCCGCACCGTCCGTGCCCTGTCCCTCGCCGCCGCCACCGGTGCCGCCCTCGCGGCGCTCGCACCGGCCGCGTTCGCGGGCACCGTTCCGGACGACGGGGCTTCCTGGGGAACCGCCTCCCATTCGCCCTGCCCGGAACCCGAGGAACACGAGTGGGAACCGGATGCCCTCGAACCCGCCGGACCCGAGGAGGTCGTACCGAGGAGCACGGCCCTGGACGACCTCGACGCCGACCTCGACGCCGACCTCGATGCAGACCTCGATGCCGGCCTCGGTCTCGAAGCAGAGATCCCCGCCCCCGAGGAAAGCGACCCTGCCGCACCCGGGGCCGTCGAACCGAAGGCGCTGAAGCCCGAACCCACCGAATCCAGGGCTCCCCACTCCAAGCCCAGCGAGTCGAAAGCCACCCCCTGCACCGACGCCCCCGCGCACCAGGGGGTCCACGCCGGCGAGGGCGGTGCCTTCACCGATTCCGTACCCGCGCTGGCCGCCGGCGGTCTGCTGATCGCGGGCGCGTTCGGCGCCGCCGCGCACCGCGTGTACCGGGACCGCACCACCCGCGCGGACAGTTGACGCCCGCCGCCCCCCATGGCACGCGGCACGCTGGGTACTGACTGGCTTGAGCCCTCTCGTCACCTCCCCGCCGGGCCCGCCCTCCGGGCGGAGGGCGGGGAGGTGACGACAGGACGTGGAGCACGGGCCGGCGCCGGGCACGACGCCGGGGAACTGCGCGGAGGTAGGGATGCGGCGGACGGATCCGGAAGGCCACGGCCCCGTCCGGTTCGGGCCGGCGCTCCCCGAGGACGGGCTGCCCGTCCTGCCCGAACTGTCCGCCGTACTCGCCGCCGCGGCCTCCCGCGCCGGCGCCGAACCGGTCGGCGGCGGGCCCGCCCTGCTGGACGCGGCCTGCGGCTACGGCGACCGGCGCGGACTGCCCGCCGCCCCCGACCGGGTGGCCGTCGCCCCCGGCGCCCCCGCCCTGCTGGTGGCGCTGACCGCCGCCATCGGCGGCGACGTCCTGGTGCCCCGCCCCTGTGCCGCCTGGTGGGCCCCCTACGCCCGCCTGCTCGGCCGCCCCGCCTTCCACGTGCCGACCCCGGCCGGGAGCGGCGGCGTCCCCGACCCGTACGCCCTGCTGGAGACCGTGCGCCGGCTGCGGGCCGAGGGCGGCGACCCGCGCCTGCTGGTGCTCTCCGTCGCCGACGACCCCACCGCCGGCGTCGCCCCGCCCGAGCAGCTGCACGAGACCCTGGAGGCCGCCGTCGGCGAGGGGCTCCACCTGGTCAGCGACGAGACCTGGCGCGACACCCTGCACGACCCGCACGACACCGTGCTGCTCAGCCCCGCCGAGATGCTGCCCGACCGGGTCACCGTCGTCACCGACCTGGCCGGTGCCCTGCTCCCGCCGGGCTGGCCGGCCGCGGTGGCCCGCTTCCCGGCGGGCGAGGACGGAAGCGCGCTCCACGCGCGCGTGCTCGACGTGCTCACCGCGCTCGACGCGCGCGTCGCCTCCCCCGTCGCCGCCGCGGCGGCGTACGCGCTGTCCGAACCCGAACCGGTCACCGCGCGCGTCGCCGACGCCGTACGCCTGCACGCGCACGTGGCCGCCGCCGCGCACCGCGCCGTCGTCGCCGCGGGCGCCCTCGCCAGGCCCCCCTGCTGCGGCCGGCACCTGTACGTGGACCTCACCCCCCTGGCCCCCGCGCTCGACGCGCACGGCGTCGGTGACGCCCAGGAACTGGAGGACTTCCTCACCACCCGGCTCGGCATGCCCGCACCGGGCGGTCACCGCTTCGGCGACGATCTCGAAGCACCGCGCGTACGGCTGTCCACCGCCCCCCTGCTGGGCGACACCGCCGAACTGCGCGCGGAGGGCCTGGGTTCACCCGCCCCCCTGGAACTGCCGCAGGTGCGAAACGCGTTGACCCGACTGACCACGGTCTTCGACGATCTCCGTGACGACGCTCGGCGACGGGAGCCCCCTCGATGACGCAGTGTCCCGGGCCGACCGTGGGAACGCCCCCGCATCCGGCGCCCGGGAAGCCGGCGACCCGGCCGCCCCGTACCCACACCACCCGGCCGCTCCACGGAAATCCGGTCCTGGAGCAGTTCACCGGGTCCGTGCCGCCCGGAGGAGGACGGGCCCGCTCCGGCGAACACCTGCGGGACCCGCCGGCGGGCGGCTCCAGGACCCCGCCCTGACCGGGACCGCCGTCACCGGGACCGGCTCACCCCGCCGTCCCCCGCATCCGCCGCCACAGGCCCGGGGCCACACTGATCAGCACCGTCAGCACGATCGCCGCCAGCACGCCCTGCCACGGCTCGGCGAACAGCGAACCGCCGAGGACACCGATCAGCTGGTACGTCACCGCCCAGGCCAGACAGGCCGGCAGGTTGCCCCGCGCGAAGCGCCGCATCGGCCACTTCGCGACCAGACAGGCCAGCATCACCGGCAGCCGCCCGGCCGGGATCAGCCGGGACAGCACCAGCACCGCCACTTCGTGGTCGGCCAGCTTCTGCTGCGCCTGCGCCAGCCGGTCCTCCGGGGCGCGCTCCCGGATCGCCTCCAGCCAGCGGGAGCCGTTCTTCGACTTCATCCCGCGCCGCCCCAGCCAGTACAGCGCCGTGTCCCCGAGGAACGCCGCCAGTGACGCCGTCACGAAGATCAGAGCCATCGAGAACGGCGCCGCCCGGTGGAAGGCGACCACGGCCGCCGAACTGACCAGCGCGCCCGTCGGCACCACCGGCACCAGCGCCCCGATCAGCACCAGCAGGAACAGCGAGGGGTAGCCGACGGCCTGCTGGGTGAAATCGGGCGCCACGGCCGGCAGGGCCGCCGACGACAGTGACGCACCGACCGCCTGGCCCGGGACGGCGGGAAGGATCACCGCGCGACCTCCAGGCGCACGCGCTCCCCGTGCGCCAGCCGGTGCACCGATACGCCGGGCGCGTGCCGGGCGGCCTGCCGCTCGAACTCGTACCCCGGCGCGTGGAACTCGTGCGGGCGCACGGCGTCCATCCCGATCGGCCAGTAGGTGCCGTAGTGCACCGGCACCGCGCTGGACGCCCCCAGCCGGGCCAGCGCCTCGGCCGCGCGCCCCGCGTCCAGATGGCCCTCGCCCAGGTACGGCCCCCAGCCGCCCACCGGGAGCAGCGCCACGTCGACCGGTCCGACCTCCTTGGCCATCTCGTCGAACAGGCCGGTGTCCCCGGCGAAGTACGTCCGCGCCTCGCCCTCCAGGACATAGCCGAGGGCGGGGGAGCGGTACGGCCCGACCGGCAGCCGCCGCCCGTCGTGCCGCGCGGGCACGGCCCGTACGACCAGGTTGCCGACCGTCGTCACATCGCCGGGCACCACCTCGCTCACGCCGAGATGCGTGAGCCGGCGCAGCCCCGGCACCGCGCGTGGTGCGCCCCGGGGCACGAGCAGGCGCGTGCCCGGGGCGAGCCGGGCCAGCGACGGCACGTGCAGATGGTCGGCGTGCAGATGGGAGACCAGGGCCACGTCCGCGTGCCGGGCCTCGGCCGGCGGCACCGCACCGCGCCGGCGCCGCAGATGCGCGAGCCGACGGGCGAACAGGGGGTCGGTGAGCACCCGTGTGTGCGAGTCCTCGACCGTGCAGGTGGCGTGACCCCACCAGGTGACCTCCACCGGCACCTCTTCGCCTCCTTCGCGCGACTCCCCGAAGCCTACGTGCAGGAGTAGGGTCGGCGGCGAAAACCGGAGGTGAGGGGGACGCCATGGGACCGGTGCGGGTGACGGCGATCGCGAGTCTGACGCCGCTGGAGGAACTGGACGCCGATCCCTTCCTGGTGGACTCCCGCGGTCAGCACGCCATGTGCGCCCGCTGGGCCGCCGAGCACGGCTATGTGGTGGCCCGGGAACTCCTCGTACGGGCACTGCGGCCCGATCACTGCGTGCTGTGGGACGGAGTGCGGCCCGGGGCCGATCTGTTCGTGGCGCCCAGCCTGCGGGTACTGGAGCGTGCGCTGTCCTCCGTGGAGGAGTTCACCGAGGAGTGCGCGCGGCGCGGGGTGCGCGTGGAGACGGTCGGCCGTGCCGAACCGTCGTACGACGCGGCGATGAAGGCCCGTGTGCACCGGCGGCTGTCGCTGCCGACGGCCGGATACGACGGCCGCTGAGCCGCCGACGGCCCGCGCGACGGGGGACGGAACGCCCCGTCCGGCCGTTGTGACAGGGTGGGGACGGGCCAGGTCGGCCGGGACGTGAGGTGTGCGGGGCGTGGGTGGCGGGTGGTGGCGACGGGTCGCCAGTCAGATCGGGCGGAGTGTCGCCGTGTGGGCGGTCTCCACGCTCACCATGCTGCTGCTCGCCGGCATCCTGCCCGACTTCCGGCTGCGCTCGGCCGACGGCGACAGCGCCACGGACATCGCGGTCACCGCCGCTTTCGGCGCCGGTGCCTTCGGTCTGCTGTCCGCCCTGGCCTGGCCGCTGCTGGTGCGCCTGCTGCTGCTCGTGCCGGCGCTCGTCCTGGGCCTGCTGGTGTTCTTCCTCAACGGCGCCCTGCTGTGGCTGGCCCTGCACGTCACGCCGGTCGAACGGGGCGCCGCCGCACCGGAGACGGCGGTCGTGGTCGCCGCCGTGATGTCCGCCGTCGCCTCCGCCACGGGCGCCGCCCTCGCCGTACGCGACGACGACGCCTACCGCCGCCGCCTCTACCGCCTCGCCGACCGCAGACGGGGCTCCGCCCCGCCCTGCCCCGCCACCCCCGGCACCGTCTTCCTGCAACTCGACGGCGTCGGCCACGACATCCTGCTGCACGCCGTCGGCAAGGGACTGATGCCCACCGTCGCCCGCTGGCTCGGCACCGGCACCGGCGGCGACCGCCCCTCCCACCGGCTCACCCCCTGGCGCACCGACTGGTCCAGCCAGACCGGCGCCAGCCAGCTCGGCATCCTGCACGGCAGCAACCACGACGTCCCCGCCTTCCGCTGGTACGAGAAGGCCCGCCGTGAGGTCATGGTCTGCAACCGGCCCACCAGCGCCGCCGAACTCCAGGCCCGTGCCATCGAGTACTCCGGCCACGCCGGGCTGCTCGCCACCGACGGCGCCAGCCGCGGCAACCTGTTCAGCGGCGGCGCCGACGAACAGGCCCTGGTGCTCTCCATCGCCACCCGCCGCCGCGGCCCGGCGGCCCGCTCCCGCGCGGGCTACTTCGCCTACTTCTCCGACCCCGCCAACGCCGTGCGCACCGCGCTCTCCTTCATCGCCGAGGTGGGCCGGGAGATCGGCCAGTCCACCCGGACCCGGTTCCGGGGACAGCGCCCGCGTGTCTCCCGCGGTGGTCTCTACCCGTTCGTACGGGCCTTCGCGACCGTCGTCGAACGGGACGTCGTCGTCGCCGCCGTGACGGGGGACCTGCTCGCCGGCCGCACCGCCGTCTACGCCGACCTGGTGGCCTACGACGAGGTCGCCCACCACTCCGGGCCGGCGAGCCGGGACACCGAGAAGGTCCTCCAGCGCCTCGACCGCGCCCTCGCCCTGATCGAGAGCGTCGCCGAGCACGCCCCCCGCCCCTACCGGATCGTCGTCCTCTCCGACCACGGGCAGAGCCCCGGCGAGACCTTCCGCTCCCGCTACGGCCTCACCCTCGGCGACCTGGTGCGGGCCGGCTGCGGGCTGCCCGTGCCGCGCCGGGCCCGGCACACCCGCAGCGGCGCCGAGGCCCGCGCCGCCGTCCGCGCGGCGCTGCGCCGCCCCGTCGAGGAGGGCGCCGAACAGTACCGTCCCTCCCGCGGCTCCGAACCCGTCGTGCTCGCCTCCGGCAACCTGGGCCTGATCTCCTTCCCGGACGTGCCGCACCGGATGACCAAGGAGGAGATCGACGCCCGCCATCCCGCGCTGCTGGCGACCCTCGCCAACCACCCCGGCATCGGCTTCCTCCTCGTCCGCAGCGAACGCCACGGCGGGGTCGTCCTCGGCGCGTACGGCGCGGAGATCCCGCTGGACGAGCTGGACGACAACCCCGGCCCGCTGGCCGCGTTCGGCCCCGGTGCCGCCGATGTCGTGCGCCGCACCCACACCTTCCCGCACACCGCCGACATCATGGTCAACTCCTTCCACGACCCCGCCGACGGAGAGGTCCTCGCCTTCGAGGAGCAGATCGGCTCCCACGGCGGCCTCGGCGGCGCCCAGTCCCGCCCCTTCCTGCTCTCCCCGCTCGCGCTGTCCGCGCCCGTCCACGAGGGGGCGGAACTCGCCGGCGCCGAACAGATCCACCAGGTGCTGCGCCGCTGGCTGACCGAGTCGGACGAGGCGGACGTGCCCGCGGAGCCGGACCGGGAGCGCGCGGCCTGAGCGACCGTTGATCAGCCGGCGGCGGTCGCGGATGATGGCGCGATGGACCAGGCCGCCGCGTACACGTTGGACGAACTCCGGAAACTGGACCCGGCGGTGCGCACGGACGTCCTGCGCGTCCTGGACCGCGTCGTCCGGGACCTCCCCGTCCACTGGAGCCGCCGCGAGGGGGTGCCCCAGCTCATGGTGTTCCTCGACGGCCACGGGGATGCCCGGACGGAGCGGACCGGCCTGCGGGAGCTGGCCCGGCACGGGTTCCTCGACGAGTTCCACCGTTGGGTCCGCGGGGTCCCGGCGGAGAAGGCGGAGGAGCACGGCTGCGCCGCCCTGGTGTACGGCGACCGTATCCACGCGAGGATCAACCGGATCGGCCCCTTCGGGTCGGCCCGGTTCGCTCCGGACACCCGCGCACACGTCTGCGTGGCGCACCGGGACCTGCTGATGGCGCCCGGTTTCTCGTTCACCTTCGACATCGAGGGCCGGCTCTTCCCGCGGCTGGTGTTCCACGACTGGGTGTCCGAGACCCTCGACCGTGCCCGGCTCCGCTGAAAACGCGTTGCCCCGTCTCCGCGGGACGCAGTTCACTGGACCCGGCGCCCCTCGCGACCCGCGTGTTCCGGTACGACCGCCGGCGGTCCGCGCGCCCCCTTCCGACCTCCCCGAGACCCTCAGGAGCCCTTGCGTGCAGGCAGTCGTCACCGTCACCCCCGCCCGCGTCCCGGAGCTGCTGCTCGGTCTCGCGACCGTGCGGCCGGTGTTCCTCTGGGGAGCGCCCGGCATCGGCAAGTCCTCCCTGGTCAGGGAGTTCGCCGAGTCACTGGGGCTGGAGTGCGTGAGCCTGCTGGGCACCCAGCTCGCCCCCGAGGACCTGATCGGCGTCCCACAGATCCGGGACGGCCGCTCGGTCTTCTGCCCGCCGGAGGCGATCGCCCGCGACGAGCCGTACTGCCTGTTCCTGGACGAGCTCAACGCGGCCACCCCTGACGTGCAGAAGGCGTTCTACTCGTTGATCCTGGACCGCCGGATCGGCGACTACGAGCTGCCCAAGGGCTCCATCGTCATCGGCGCCGGCAACCGCGCCACCGACAACGCGCTCGCCCGTCCCATCGCCTCCGCGCTGGTCAACCGCCTCACCCACGTCCATCTGGAGGCGTCCGCCAAGGACTGGCTGGTCTGGGCGGCGAACAACGGCGTCCACCCGTGGATCACCGACCACCTCACCGACCGCCCCGACCACCTGTGGTCCAAGCCGCCGAAGACCGAGGAGCCGTTCTCCACACCCCGGTCCTGGCACATGCTCTCCGACGCGCTGCACTCCTTCGGCCGGGACCTCGACGAGGACACCCTGAAGGTCATCGCGCACGGCACGCTGACCCCCGCGCACGCGGTCGCCTTCTGCGGTTACGTCAAGATCGTGCGCAGCCGGTTCGGCATCGACGCCGTCATCAAGGGCGAGGCCCGCTGGCCGCACCGCATCGAGGACCGCGACCTGCTCTACTACCTCGCCGAGTCGTTCCGCGGACGCCTGGTCAAGGAACTGCCCGCGAGCAAGGAGCACATGTCGGCCAACGGCCGTCAGACCGCGTACCGCGCGAAGTCGCTGCTGGTGCAGCTCGCCGAGATCTCCGTCGAGGTCGCCCGAACCGTCGTCGCCTCCGACAGCGAAGGCAACCCGGTCCTGCCGTCCTGGTTCCTCGTCGAGGCGGCCCGCGACATGCCCCGGCTGGTGGAGGCGCGCCGGTGAGCCGTGCCCGCGCGAAGGGGCCGAAGAAGCGGGACCTCGCGCAGGAGGCGTTCGACGCGGGACTGCGGCTGATGCGGGCCAACCCGGCGCTGGCCACCGTCGACTTCGACGTCTGCCGCAAGGAGAACTGCGTGCTCGCGCCCCGCGACGGGCTGGTGCGCGTGGACTCCGAGGCCGTCCTGCATGCCCACCCGGACCGCGTGGCCGACCCTGACACCTGGGCGTGGGCCCTCGCGCACGCCGTCCTCCACCTCGGCTTCGGCCATGTCCCGGCCGCCAAAGGCGTGCGTGAGCAGCCCGACCACTGCGACCTCGCCGCCCGCTGCGTGGTCGTCAACCGCTTCCTGCTCGGCTTCCCCGTCGGCAGGACCCCCGACGACCTGCCCGCTTCCTATCCCGACGGCGACGAGGAGCGGCTCGCCGCCCGCTGGCGCCGGGACGGGGTCCCGGCCGTGTACGAACGCTGTGGCACGGCCGGCGGCGAGGCGGACCTGTTCCTCACGGAGTGGTTCGGCTGGTACGGACAGCCGCCGGACCACCAGCTCGCGTTCGCCACCGCCCTCACCCGCACCGTGTCCGCCGCGATGGACATGGCGGGCGGCCGCCTCGACAGCCTGGACGGCAAGCCGGTCCCACGACGTCCCTGGGAGCGGGCGCTCGGCTGGTTCGTCTCCTCCTACCCGCTGCTCGGCGGCATCGCGGCCGGCATCACCCTGGTCGCCGACGCCGAACTCGCCCGCGCCCACGGCATCTCCGTCGCCGCCGTGGACGCCGAGGCCGGCGAGATCTACGTCAACCCGCTGCGGCGGCTGGAGGACGAGGAGTGGCGGTTCGTCCTCGCCCACGAGATGCTGCACGCCGCCCTGCGCCACGGCGACCGCTGCGGCGGCCGCGACCCGTACTTGTTCAACGTGGCCTGCGACTTCGTCGTCAACGGCTGGCTGGAGGAGATGCGGGTCGGCACGATGCCCGAGGGCCTGCTGTACGACAAGGAGCTCGCCGGGCTGTCCGCCGAGGAGGTCTACGACCGGATCACCGTCGACCTCCGCCGCATGCGCCGGTCGGCCACGCTACGAGGCAAGGGACTCGGCGACATCCTCGGCGGCCCCCTCGGCCCGCCCCGCGACTGCGTCGACCTCGACGGCTTCTACCGCCGTGGCCTCGCCCAGGGCCTGGACCTGCACGACCGGCAGGAGCGCGGCTTCCTGCCCGCCGGCCTGGTCCAGGAGATCCGCGCGCTCAGCCATCCGCCGCTGCCCTGGGACGCCCGGCTCGCCCGCTGGTTCGACGAGTTCGTGCCGCGCCCCGAGCCGCTCCGGTCGTACGCGCGTCCCTCCCGCCGCCAGGCGTCCACCCCGGACATCCCCCGCGCGGGGCGGTACTTCCCGCCCGAGGAGATCGCCCGCTGCACCTTCGGCGTCGTCCTGGACACCTCCGGTTCCATGGACCGGGTCCTGCTCGGCAAGGCACTGGGCGCCATCGCCTCGTACGCCGGGGCCCGTGACGTACCGGCCGCCCGCGTGGTGTTCTGCGACGCGGCACCGCACGACGCCGGCTATGTGCCGGTCACCGAGATCGCCGGGCGGGTGCGGGTGCACGGCCGGGGCGGCACCGTGCTCCAGCCCGGCATCGACTTCCTCCAGCGCGCCGACGACTTCCCGCCCGCCGCGCCGGTGCTCGTCATCACCGACGGCTGGTGCGACGTCCTGCGGGTCCGGCGCGAGCACGCCTACCTGATCCCGCAGGGCGCGCGGCTGCCGTTCACGGCGAGGGGGCCCGTCTTCCGGGTGAGTTGAGCCGTGATGTGATCGGATGGGGGCGGGCACCCGGTGACACGGGCGCCCGGACCGAGCACAGCCGGACACACGGCCGGACATTTTCGAAAGGATGCGTCATGGCAGCCACGCGCTCCGCACACACCGTTTGGGAAGGCAACCTGTTCAAGGGCAGCGGGGTCGTCGCCTTCGACTCCTCCGGCAGCATCGGTGAGCAGCCGGTCACCTGGGCGTCGCGTGCCGAGGAGGCGAACGGGAAGACCAGTCCGGAGGAGCTGATCGCCGCCGCGCACTCCAGCTGCTTCTCGATGGCCCTGTCCAACGGTCTCGACAAGGCCGGCACCCCGCCGACCCGTCTGACGACCTCCGCCGACGTGACCTTCGTGCCCGGTGAGGGCATCACCGGCATCCACCTCACCGTCGAGGGCACCGTCCCCGGCCTGGACGAGGCCGGTTTCGTCGCCGCCGCCGAGGACGCCAAGGTGAACTGCCCCGTCAGCCAGGCGCTGAAGGGCACGGACATCACCCTGACGGCGAAGCTCGCCTGACCCGCTCGCCGCGCCGAGCCACCGCAGGCCGCTCCCTTCCGGGGCGGCCTGCGGCACGCCCCCTCCCGGAGCCGACCACCATGACGCCACGCCCCGCCGTCTCCGCCCACCGGGGCGGCTGCGAGCGCGCCGCCCCGGCGACCTGGGAGGCGTACGAGGACGCGCTCGCGTCCGGCGCGGAGTACGTCGAGTTCGACGTACGGCGCACGGCGGACGGGGTCTTCGTCGTCCACCACGACCCCCGCGTACGCCACACAGGACCGCCGCTGTCCACCCTCACCCACGCCGAGCTGAACGAGCGCGCCGGATACCCCGTGCCCGTCGTGGACGAGGTCATGGAACTGGTCGCCGGGAAACTCGTCGCCCATCTGGACCTCAAGGAGACCGGCCACGAGCGGGAGCTGATCGACCGCGCGGTCGCCCTGCTCGGCGAGGACGGACTCGTCGTCACCACCCTCGAGGACCGCTCCGTCGCCGCCGTCACCGCCGCCCGTCCGCGGGTGCGCACCGCGCTGTCCCTCGGCCGGGACGGCAAGGACATCCGCCGGGGCCGGCTGGTGGGGACCCGGATCGGCGAGCTGCTGCCCATGCGCCGCGTCCACGCCTGCGGCGCCCACGGGGTCGCCGTGCACTGGCGCCTGGCCCGCGCCACCGTGCTGCGCGAGGCCGCGCGCAACAGACTGTTCACCATGGTGTGGACGGTCAACGAGGACGCGGCGCTGCGCGGCTTCCTCGGCGACCCGCGCGTGGACGTGCTGATCACCGACCGGCCCCGCCGCGCCGTGGCCCTGCGCGACCACCCGCCTCATTGACAACCACCCGTTCAAACTATTGACAACAGGCCGCTCAAGTTTTGTGCTGGAAGTCCGGAGAGGTGCCCTGGCGGAAGGGGACAGCGATGGGACGTGCGGTCGGAATCGACCTGGGAACCACGAACTCGGTGGTGGCCGTGCTGGAGGGCGGTGAGCCCACCGTCATCGCCAACGCGGAGGGCGCTCGCACCACCCCCTCGGTGGTGGCCTTCGCCAAGAACGGCGAGGTGCTGGTCGGCGAGGTCGCCAAACGGCAGGCCGTGACGAACGTCGAGCGCACCGCCCGCTCGGTCAAGCGGTACATGGGCGACGCGCACTGGCGGTTCCCCGAACAGGAATCCGTCGACGGCACCCGCTACACGGCGCAGGAACTGTCCGCCCGGGTGCTGCAGAAGCTGCGCCGGGACGCCGAGTCCTACCTCGGCGAGGACGTCACCGACGCGGTCATCACCGTACCGGCGTACTTCGACGACACCCAGCGGCAGGCCACCAAGGAGGCCGGGGAGATCGCCGGCCTCAAGGTGCTGAGGATCGTCAACGAGCCGACGGCGGCGGCACTGGCGTACGGCCTGGACAAGGAGAACGACCAGACCGTCCTCGTCTTCGACCTGGGCGGCGGCACCTTCGACGTGTCGCTGCTCGACATGGGCGAGGGCGTCATCGAGGTGAAGGCCACCAACGGCGACACCCACCTGGGCGGCGACGACTGGGACCAGCGCGTCGTGGAGTACCTCGCCAAACGCTTCAAGGGGCAGTACGGCGTCGACCTGGCGCAGGACAAGATGGCCGTACAGCGGCTGCGGGAGGCCGCCGAGAAGGCGAAGATCGAGCTGTCCTCGTCCACCGAGACCTCGATCAACCTGCCCTACATCACGGCCTCCGCCGAAGGGCCCCTGCACCTCGACGAGAAGCTCACCCGCGCCCAGTTCCAGGAACTCACCGAGGACCTCCTCGAGCGTTGCAAGAAGCCCTTCCACCAGGCCGTCAAGGACGCCGGCGTGCAGCTCTCCGCGATCGACCACGTCATCCTGGTCGGCGGCTCCACCCGGATGCCCGCCGTCACCGACCTGGTCCGCGAACTCACCGGCAAGGAGCCGCACAAGGGCGTCAACCCCGACGAGGTCGTGGCCCTCGGCGCCGCCCTCCAGGCGGGTGTCCTCCGCGGCGACGTCAAGGACGTCCTGCTCCTCGACGTCACCCCGCTGTCCCTGGGCATCGAGACCAAGGGCGGCATCATGACCAGGCTGATCGAGCGCAACACCACGATCCCCACCCGGCGTTCGGAGATCTTCACCACCGCCACCGACAACCAGCCCTCGGTCGGCATCCAGGTCTACCAGGGCGAACGCGAGATCGCCGCCTACAACAAGAAGCTCGGCGTCTTCGACCTCACCGGCCTGCCCCCGGCCCCGCGCGGCGTCCCGCAGATCGAGGTGGCCTTCGACATCGACGCCGACGGCATCATGCACGTCTCCGCCAAGGACCTCGCCACCGGCCGCGAACAGAAGATGACCGTCACCGGCGGCTCGGCCCTCCCCAGGGACGACATCGACCGCATGATGCGCGACGCCGAGCAGTACGCCGAGGAGGACCGCAAACGCCGAGAGACCGCCGAGACCCGCAACCAGGCCGAACAACTCGCCTACCAGACCGAGCGGTTCCTGCGGGACAACAGCGACAAGGTGCCGGGAGACACCAGGGCGGAGGTCGAGTCGGCCGTCACGGAGGTGAAGCGGCTGCTGGAGCAGGAGTCCTCCGACACCGCCGGACTGCGCGCCGCCGTCGAGGAACTCGCCTCCGTCAGCCAGAAGATGGGCCAGGCGATGTACGCGGGTACCCAGCAGACCCCGGCCGAGGGAACCGAACAGCACACCCCACCGCAGGACGACGGCGTCGTCGACGCGGAGATCGTCGACGACGACAAGGACACCGGCCGGCGGGAGAACGGCGCCGCCTGACCCGAAGCACCGGTCAGGGCTTGCGGGCGACCCCCGCGTACACCGGCACGATGCCCTCCGCCTGCGCCGCCACGTCCTCGGCCTCCGGACGCCACCCGTGCACCGGGATCACCCCCGGGCCCAGCAGCTCAAGCCCGGTGAAGAAGCGCGAGAACGCGGCCAGCGAGCGCGGGTGGAAGGGCGTACCGCCGCGCCGGAAGTGCTCCGCCGCCTGCCCGATGGCTTCGGGACTCAGATCGGGTGTGACCTGGGAGAGGATCAGATGGCTGCCCGGCGCCAGAGCGGCCGTGTACCGCTCCAGCAGGCCGTACACGTCGTCACCGTCCGGATCGTCGTCCAGGTAGTGGGTCAGCGCGACCAGCGACAGCGCCACGGGCCGGTCGAAATCCAGTGACTCGGCGGCCCGGCGCAACAGCGTGTCCACGTCCCGCACATCGGCGTGCACGTACCGCGTGCTGCCCTCGGCGGTGCCGTGCAGCAGCGCCTCGGCGTGCCGCAGCACGATCGGGTCGTTGTCCGCGTACACCACGCGGGACTCCGCGGCGACGCCCTGCGCCACCTGGTGCAGATTGGGCTCCGTGGGGATGCCCGTACCGATGTCCAGGAACTGGCGCGTCCCCGCCTCGGCGACGGTGCGCACCGCCCGGTGCATGAACCGGCGGTTGGCCCGAGCCCCGCGTAACACCGTGCCGTCCGACGCGAGGATCCTCCGCGCCAGTTCCTCGTCCACCGGGTAGTTGTCCTTGCCGCCGAGCCACCAGTCGTACACCCGGGCCGGATGCGGCCGGCTGGTGTCGATGCGGGCGGGCGCGGCGTCGTGTCCGGTCATGGGCGGTCTTCTCCTCGTGGGTCCGTGGGTGCGAAGGCTTGCTCGGGCGCGCGGCTCAGTAGTGCTCGCGCCACTCCCGCAGCAGTTTCTCGGTGCGTTGTGTCGAGGCCGCCCGCGCCGTCATGTGGTCCAGGACCTCCAGATGCGCCGACACCTCCTTGCGGGAGTCCAGGTACAGGGCGCCGGTCAGATACTCGGTGAACACCATGTCCGGCAGCTCCGGCTCGGCGAACCGGAACAGTGAGAACGGCGCGTACGTCCCCGGGTGCGGCCCGTCCGCGAACTCGGCGATCTGCAGCGTGATCCGGTCCCGCGCGGACCACTCGAGGAGCTTGTCGAGCTGGTCGCGCATCACCCGGCCGTCGGTGCTCACCGGACGCCGCAGCACCGTCTCCTCCATCAGCACCCACAGGTGCGGCGGGTCGGCGCGCTCCAGCAGCCGCTGGCGCTCCATGCGCAGCGACACATGCCGCTCGACCACCTCGGGCCCGATGTTCCCGATCGTCCCGGCTTCCAGCACGGCACGCGCGTACCCCTCGGTCTGCAGCAGCCCCGGCACGAAGTGCGGCTCGTAGGAGCGGATGATACGGGCGGCGCCCTCCAGGCTCACATACATGCTGAACCACTCGGGCAGCACGTCGCCGTACCGCTGCCACCAGCCCGGCCGGTTCGCCTCCTCGGCGAGCTCGACGAACGCGACGGACTCGTCCTCGGGCACCCCGTAGGCGCTCAGCAACAGCTGGACGTACGGGATCTTCAGCGCGACCTCGGCGGTCTCCATCCGCCGTACGGTCGCGGGCGCCACCCGCAGAACGCGGGCGGCCTCCTCCCGTGAGAGGTCCGCCGCCTCCCTCAGTTCCTGCAGCCGCCTTCCCAGGACCACCTGGCCCACAGTGGGTGCGGCCCGCCGCTCACTCACGCCACGCCTCCCCAACGCGCCCGGGCATGCGCTCAGTCTGTCATGTTCCTCCGACACTCTCACGAGCCGCAGGTGACCGCCCTGTCTCACTGGTCCTCGCCGCATTACCCCACAGGTAATCGACCCGGCTCCGCCCGCGCGGGATCGTGGACGCACCGGGTTCCGGGCCGGCGCACTCCGGTCCGGAACCCGGCAACCGATCCCGACGGAGGATGATGCGTCATGTCCGCGACCCAGCTTGCCGTGCTCGCCCGGACCGTGGAGCCGCAGCGGATGCTGCGCCGCTTCCTGGCCCTCGACGCCGTGGTGACCGGCGCCAACGCCGTCGCCTACCTGGCCCTCTCCGGACCGCTCGGGCGGTTCCTCGGCACCGGTTCCGGCCTGCTGCTCGGGCTCGGCGCGTTCCTCGCCGGGTACGCGGCCGGCGTGGGCCTGTTGGCCGCCCGGCCGCACCCGCCGGCGCTCGGCGTGCGGATCGTCGTCGAGGCCAACCTCACCTGGACGGCGGTGAGTTTCGCCGCCCTCGCGCTGTGGCTCACCCCGACCGCGGCGGGCGCGGTGTGGACGGTCCTCCAGGCGCTCGCCGTGGCGGGCTTCGCCCTGCTCCAGCACATGTCCCTGAAGGAGCGTCAACTCAACCAGGACTGAAGGTACTTGGCCGTCGCCGGGTCTGCCGGGAGCAGTGTCTCCACGGCCAGCTCGGCGACGGTCACGTCCATGGGCGTGTTGAACGTGGAGATCGACGACACGAACGACAGCGTCCGCCCCTCGTGCTCGATCAGCATCGGCAGCGCGAAGTACGCCACCGGCTCCGCCGGTTCCTCCGGCCGGCCGGCGGTGTCCGGTACGGGGAACGCCGCCACCTCGTCGTACAGCGCCCGCAGCCGCTCCGAGCGGTGCAGGGCGATGTGCCGCCGCATCTGCTCCAGCAGATGCCCGCGCCACTCCCGCAGATTCCGGATCCGCGGCGCCAGCCCCTGCGGGTGCAGGGTGAGCCGCACCGCGTTCAGCGGCGGCGTCAGCAGCGACTCCGGGACACCGTCGAACAGTGTCATGATCCCCCGGTTGGCCGCCACGACGTCGTACATCGCGTCCACCACCAGTGCCGGGTACGGCTCGAAGCCGCCGATCAGCCGCTCGATGCCCTCGCGCACGACCTCCAGCGCGGGGTCGTCCAGCGGGGTCTCCGGGTAGTGGGGCGCGTAACCGGCCGCCAGCAGCAGCGCGTTGCGCTCCCGTACCGGCACGTCCAGATGCTCGGCCAGCCGCAGCACCATCTCCTGGCTGGGCCGGGAGCGGCCGGTCTCGATGAAGCTGATGTGCCGGGCGGAGGAGCCGGCGCGCAGGGCCAGCTCCAGCTGGCTGACCCGCCGCTGCTCCCGCCAGGCGCGCAGCAGCGGGCCCACGCCCTCGGTGCGGGAAGCGGTACCGGACGTGACAGTGGTCATGCCAGGACGGTAATCGAGAAACGGCCGTGCCGGGGAGCCGCCCGCCTCCGACCAGGGCCCCGGGGGGTCTTCTGTGGCAGCCTGGGAGCCCCGCACGAGATCCGAACCGGCGAAGGAGCGCACCCCATGCCCGTCGAACCGCTGTCGCAGAAGGAGATCGAGGACCGGCTGGCCGAGCTGCCGGGCTGGTCGCTCGACGGTGACCGGCTCACCCGCTCCTACCGGCTCGGCTCGCACTTCGCGGCGACGGCGATGGTCGTCCACATCGCCCAGGTGCAGGAGGAGCTCGACCACCACTCCGACCTCACCCTCGGCCACCACACCGTGGCCCTGTCCGTGCACACCCACAGCGCGGGCGGTGTCGTCACCGGGAAGGACCTCGAGCTCGCCCGCAGGGTGGAGGACCTGGCGCCCGGACACGGTGCACACTGAGGCGCGTGCTGGACTACGACGAGGAAGCGCAGTGGTACGACGTCCTGCGCGGCGGTGAACCGCGGGCGGCGGCGGCCGCCGCCGCCGTGCTGAGCCTCGTACCGGGCAGTGCGCGGGACCTGCTGGACGTGGCGTGCGGCACCGGCCTCGTGACCCGGCGGTTCGCCGCCGCCCGCGCCGGCCCCCGGGTGACGGGCGTCGACCTCTCCCGGTCGATGACCCGGATGGCCGCCGCCCACCTGCCGGGCGCCGTGGTCCGCGCCGACAGCCGCCGGCTGCCCTTCGGCGACGCCCGGTTCGACGCCGTGGTCAGCGTGTGGCTGCTGCACCTGATGTCCGGCCCCGGGGACGTACGGGCGGTCGTCGCCGAGTGCGCCCGCGTGCTGCGGCCCGGCGGGGTGTACGTCACCACCGTCCACAAGGGCGCCTCGCACAACGTCGGCAGCGACATCGACGCGATCCTCGCCGCCCGCCCGCGCAGCCCGGTGCCCGACGCCTCCGACGCCGTCGACGCCTGCGCCGCCGCGCACGGTCTGCTGCTTGCCGGGGAGGCCCGTTTCCGGGGGCACGGTCAGGGCCGCAGCCCCCGCCGCACCATCGCGGACCTGCGGCGCGGCTGGTTCGTCACCCTGCCCCCGGGTGAACCGGTCGTGGAGGACTTCGCCGCCCGCCTGGCCGAACTCCCCGACCAGGACCGGCCCCGCGCCGACCCCGTGTTCCGGCTCAGGGCGTACCGGAAGCCGATGGGCGGCAACCTGGAGCGCTCCGGCGGCGACCGATGGACGGAACCCATCCGTCCTCCCAGGAGGTCCGTCCCGTGACCCACCCCCACAGGCACCGCAGACGCCGTGTCGCCCTGCCCGCGGCGCTCGCCGCGGCGGCACTGGCCGGCGCCGGTCTGACCGCGCTGTCGGACACGCCCGCCGAGGCCGCCACCGCACGGCAGGTCGAGAAGCTGGACCGCGGCGTCGTCAGCGTGTACACCGGCAGCGGCAACCTGGTCAGCTGGCGCTGGCTCGGCACCGACCCGGACGACGTCGCCTTCAACGTCTACCGGGCCGGCACCAAGGTGAACTCCAGCCCCGTCACCGGTTCCACCACCTACTTCCACTCCGGCGCGCCCTCCCACGCCGACTACACCGTCCGCGCGGTGGTGAACGGCACCGAACAGGGCGACTCGGTCCACGCCGTCCAGTTCCGCGCCGGTTACAAGGACGTGCCGATCAGCCCTCCGTCCGGCGGCACCACCCCCGACGGCGTCTCCTACACCTACGAGGCCAACGACGCCTCCATCGGCGACCTCGACGGTGACGGCGCCCTCGACATCGTGCTCAAGTGGCAGCCCACCAACGCCAAGGACAACTCCCAGTCCGGTTACACCGGCAACACGATCGTCGACGGCGTCAAGCTGGACGGCACCCGGCTGTGGCGCGTGGACCTGGGCCGCAACATCCGTTCCGGCGCCCACTACACGCAGTTCCAGGTGTACGACTACGACGGCGACGGCAAGGCCGAGGTCGCCATGAAGACCGCCGACGGCACGAAGGACGGCACCGGAGCGGTCATCGGCAGCTCCTCCGCCGACCACCGCAACTCCAGCGGGTACGTCCTCTCCGGCCCCGAGTACCTGACGATGTTCAACGGGCAGACCGGCAAGGCGATGGGCACCGTCGACTACGTCCCGGCCCGCGGCACGGTCTCCTCCTGGGGCGACTCCTACGGCAACCGCGTCGACCGCTTCCTCGCCGGCACCGCGTACCTGGACGGCGCACGCCCCTCCCTGATCATGGCCCGCGGCTACTACACGCGCACGGTCGTCGCGGCCTGGGACTGGCGGGACGGCCGGTTCACCCGCCGCTGGACCTTCGACACCAATTCCTCCACCAACAGCGGCAAGGGTTACGACGGTCAGGGCTCCCACGCCCTCTCCGTCGGGGACGTCGACAACGACGGCCGGGACGAGATCGTCTACGGCGCGATGGCCGTCGACGACAACGGCAACGGTCTGTGGACCACCAAGTCCGGCCACGGCGACGCCCAGCACCTCGGCGACCTCGACGCGTCGACGTCCGGCCTGGAGTACTACAAGGTCTCCGAGTCCACCGGCCAGCCCGCCGCGCTGTACATCAACCCCTCGAACGGCGCGGTCCGCTGGAAGCTGGGCGCCTGCTGCGACAACGGGCGCGGAGTCGCGGGGGACATCTGGTCGGGCAACTCCGGTCCGGAGATGTGGTCGTCCTCCGACGGCGGCATCCGTGACGAGGGCGGCGGCACCAAGGGCCGCAAGCCCTCCTCCGCCAACTTCCTGTCCTGGTGGGACGGTGACCCGGTCCGCGAACTCCTCGACGGCACCCACATCGACAAGTACGGCACGTCCTCCGACACCCGCCTGCTGACCGGCTCGGGGGTGTCGTCGAACAACGGGACCAAGGCCACCCCGGTCCTGTCCGGTGACATCCTGGGCGACTGGCGCGAGGAGGTCGTCTGGCGCACCGGCGACAACAAGAACCTGCGCATCTACTCCACCCCCCACGACACGGACCGCAGGATCACCACGCTCCTCCACGACACCCTCTACCGCACCTCCCTGGCCTGGCAGAACACGGCCTACAACCAGCCCCCGCACACCGGCTTCTTCATCGGCGACGGCATGCCCACCCCGACGAGGCCCACGGTCTTCACCCCCTGAGCGGACCTCTTGGGCGAACCCCCGGCCCGCCCGCACTCCGTGCGGGCGGGCCGGGGCGTACCGGGTCACCTCACCGTGCAGGTCTCCTCGCCCAGCTTGAAGGCCGTGGGCCCGGTGTTGGCCGCCGATCTGCTCGCTGTGAAGCCGAAGGACGCCGACGAGCCCGCCGCCACCGTGCCGTTCCAGTCGGCGTTGCGGACCGTCACCGCCGGGCCCGACTGGGTGTGGGACGCGTTCCAGAGCTGGGAGATCTTCTGGCCGTCCGCGAAGGACCAGGTCAGGGACCAGCCGTTCCAGGTGGCCGAGCCCGTGTTGGTCAGCTGGACATCGGCCTGGAAGCCGTCGGTCCACTGGTTGGTGACCTTGTACGTCACCGCGCAGGCGCCGGACGGTTCGGGGTCCGGCTCCTCCGGGTCCGGATCCGGGTCCGTGCCGCCGGTGTCCGCGGTGTCGCCGTAGACGACACCGCGGCCGTTGGTCGCCACGTAGACGCGGCCGTAGACCCGCGGGTCACCGGTGATGGCCGCGCCGGTCCAACCCCACTGGTGGGCGTCGTCGTTGACCCGGGTCCAGGTCGCGCCCTTGTCCGTGGAGCGGAAGATGCCGCGTACGCCGTCGATCTCCGCGCTGGTGAAGAGGGTCTGGTACGAGGCGCCCGGCGCCGCCTTGCCGAAGCCGACGGTGTCGGCCTCGTCGACGTCCGGCAGCTTGGTGAAGGTCGCGCCCGAGTCCGTGGAGTGCCACAGGCCGTACGGCCCGTCGCTCGCCCCGCCCGCCAGCCAGACGTCGCCCTTCGCACCCGGGAGTGCCTTGAAGCGCACGCTGTCACCGCTCGGCAGCCCCGTAGCCGCCGATGCCGTGAACGTCGCGCCGCCGTCCGTACTGACGTAGAACTTCCCGGACTTGAAGCCGTAGAACGTCTTCGGGTCCACCCGGTCGGACTCGACGACCGCCCCCGCCGGAATGCCGCTCGACGCCGACCAGGACGTGCCGAACCCGGTCGCGTGGTGCACGCCCGCGCCCTGCGGGCTCCACACGAACCGGCTGCCGTCGGCCGCCGCCGCGACCGTGCCGCCGCCGCTCACGCCCGAAGGGTCCGTGCCCGCGAACCAGTTGGCGCCGTTGTCGGTCGAGAACGCGATGTGCGGGCCGGAGTCCAGGTTGCCGGCCCGGACCACCGTGTTCGGGTTGGTCTCGGCGAAGTCCAGACTGGTCGTCGACGTGAAGTTCGGCTGGGTGAACATCATCGGCGGCACCTTGGTGAGGTCCGTGTGCCGGAAGCCGCCGATGTCACCGAGCGCGCTGATCAGCGGGGCGCCCGACGGGGGAGAGACGAGGTCGTTGACGGCCGTCTCCTCCAGGCCGCGCACCATCGGGGTGATGGTGAACGACGTGTCGTCGTCCCAGTTGGTGAGGTTCTCCGTGCCGTAGATCGTCGCACCCGTCCCGTACATCATCCGGTCCGGGTCGAACGGGTCGATCTCCAGCGCCTCCGTCATCCAGCCCAGCTTCGGCGTCTGTTCCGGCGGTGACGGGTTCGCGCCCCAGGTCAGCCACGGTGACGACGAGACGTCCATCGTGTAGCGGTTCTCACGGTCGGGGTACGAGGTGTAGCTCCACGCCTGCGTCCACGTGCCGCCGCTGTCCGTCGAGCGGAAGATCTGGGTGTCCGGCCACCAGGAGCTGTACGCCGTCGCCATCACCGTGCCGGGGTTCTGCCGGTCCACGGTCAGGCCGCTGAAGCCGTAGTAGGTGTCGGCCTCCGCCACCGGGCTGATGTCCGTCCAGGTGCCGGTAGCCGTCGCGTACCGGTACAGCCGGCCCTTGCCGCCGTCGTACGGGCCGCCCGTGTCGCTGTACGCGAGGTACAGGTAGCCGTTCTCGGCGTCCAGCACGCCCTTGTGGGCCAGGTGACCGGTCGGCTGCCCGGCGATCCGCTGCCAGGTCGCGCCCGCGTCCGTCGAACGGTAGACCGCGTTCTCCTTGTCGGCGACCCCGACGTAGACCGTCTTCGTCGCCGTCCCCGCACTGCCCGTCGACTCGTCGAAGGTGACCCAGACGATGCCCTGGTTGTCGGACGCGTACCCGGACGTGTCACTCGGATCCTGCGCGTAGTTCCCCGGGTTGGGGAACGCGGTCACCTCCGACCAGGTGGCACCCGCGTCGGTCGACCGCCAGAGCCCGTGGCCGCTGGGCGCGCCCAGGTACAGCACATCGTTGTCATGGGGGTCGACCGCCAGCCGTTCCCCCATGCCCCGCCCCGGCATGTTCCCGCCCAGCTTGAACGGCAGACCGGCCTTCTTCCAGCTCGCACCCCGGTCCGTGGAGCGCAGCACCGCGCCGTTCTTCGGGTCCCAGTCGTTGGTGTACGTGCCGACCGCCGCGTACACCCGGTCGGGGTCCGCGGAGTCGGAGGCGAGGCTCACCACGCCCGTGTGGCCCCAGTCGTCCCAGCCGACCGAGTCGAGGAGCGGGGTCCAGGTCTTCGTCGACTCCTGCCAGCGGTAGGCGCCGCCGATGTCGGTGCGGGCGTAGGCCAGGTCCTTCTCACTGCGGTTGAAGACGATGCCGGGCACGAAGCCGCCGCCGTCGACGCGCGCGTTCTTCCAGGTGTAGGTGTCGGCGGCGAGCGTGGTGGCCGGCTCCGGGGCGCCGGCGGCCAGGGCGGGCGGGCCGCCCGTGAGCAGACCGGCCGCCAGGGCGAGCACGGTCGTGAGGATACGGGTTCTTCGCACGGAGGTTCCTTCCTCTTGGGGGGAGGTGGAGTGGGGAGAGCGTGCGAGGACCGGGCGGCCCCTGGCGTGGGTGAGGGCCGCCCGGTCGGATGGGCCCGTCGTCCTGTGACGGGACCGGATACGCGGAGCTGTCAAGCGCCACGGGGAAGGAAGCGGTGCCCACCGCGCCCCGAAGGGGCGCGGTGCTGTGTCGACTTGCGGCTACCGCCGCGCGAGCGCGGCCGTCCACGCACGGCCCGCAGTCGAAGAACCGCCCGACCCGCGGAGCGCTTGGCGGGGGCTATTCGAGAAGCTCCGCGTAAGAGCCCATGGCCAGGGCGATGTCGGCCTGGGCCCAGAACCGGTGGTACGTGAAGGTGGGCGCGGCGCCGCCCGCCAGATAGGACTCGATCTTCGACCACGCCGGGTCGTCCTGGTAGAAGGAACGGATCGACTCGAAGGTCGACGACGAGTTGATCGTGTCGCCGTTGGGCATGGTGCCGGTCCAGCCGTTCGGGACGTGGATCGGGTCGTCGAACCGGTTGTAGTCGGCGCGGGTCTCCGGGACGGCGATGCCGAGCGCGTCCTGGTTGTTCTCCCACATGCCGTCGAGGAGCGCCTTCGCCGTGGCCGCCGCCTCCGTGTCGCCGGAGCGGTCTGCGTAGTACGTCAGCGTCTTGGCGTACGCCGCGGCCACACCGACGTCGTTGGTGTAGTCGGCGACGGTGACGTGCAGCCCGCCGTTGGCGCCGGGCGACGACGCGTTCCAGGTGTCGGGCTTGCCCGACCACTGCAGCGTCGACGGGATCCGGAAGGAGCCGTCCGGGTTGACCGTGGTCTCCGACAGCGCCCAGTCGACCCACTTGTCGAGCACCGACTTGGCGAGCGTGTTGCCGGTCTGCTGGTACAGCTCGGCGACCCGCTCCATCGACCACGCCTGGAAGCCGAACCACTGGTTGGACGGCGGGTCGTGGTAGACCGGCTTCTCGTCGTAGTGCATGCCGTAGAAGGTCGGCGTACCGGACGGTGGCGTCGTGTACCGGCCCGCCCAGCTGTTGGTCGCGCCGCCCGCGATGCCGCCCTCGTCGGACTGCAGCCAGCGGTAGAACTCCAGCTGCCGCTGCATCGACTTCGCCCAGTCGTCCGCGCCCGTCGCCGACTTCGGCTTCAGCGGCGCGTAGTTGCTCAGCGCGTACGCGGCGAGGGGGTTCTGGTAGCCGCCGTGCGTGTGGCTGGAGCCGATGCGCCAGGCCCAGCCCGCCGAGGAGTCGGTGGCGCCTCCCCAGGCGTAGTACCAGGACAGCAGGTAGTGCGAGGCGTCCTTGCCGGTGCCGGCCGGGCAGGACGGGCTGGTGCAGTTGCCGATCTTCTTGAAGTACTTGTCGAACATGGCGTAGCGCAGGTAGTCACCCATCTTCGCGGCCTTGGCGACGGTCGCGGAGACGTCGGCTCCCTTGCCCTGGTCCTTCGCCCACAGGTCCGCCCAGTACGCGGCCTGCACGGCACGCGCGTCGGCGTCCGGGGCGTTGGTGAACTTCCACTGCTTGGCGTACGAGGCGTCCTTGGTGAACAGGTCCAGGTAGCCGTTCTTGCCGCCGTACTTGAAGGCGTCGCAGGTGGGCTGCGGGACGGTCTCCCACACCGACTCCTGCGGGCCGCGCTGGAAGGTGTTGATGTACGACGGTCCGGTGTCCGACGGACCCGCCTCGCACTTGCCGGGCGAGTTGCCGTAGCCGTACACGTTGTCGACGTCCTGGATCCAGTGCATGCCGTAGACGTCGTCCGTGCCGTAGGCGGACTTCAGTTCGCCCGCGATCGGGTCGGGGCCGACCGAGACACCCGAGTCGAGTTGCGACGGGTACTCGTTCGGGGTGTCGTACTCGGGCGCGTACGTCGCCGGCTTCGAGGCGTTGTAGAAGGAGTTCGTCGGCTGGTCGGCGTGGGTCGGGATCATGAACTTCTCCATGATGTCCCAGGCCCCGTTGAACTTCGACCAGTCACCGGTCACCTTGCCGTACATCGCCTGCAGCCACAGCAGGTAGCTGTACGCCTCCGAGGTGGTCTCGTGGCCGTGGTCCGGCGCCTCGACGATCAGCGTCTCCACCGAGTGGTACGGGATGCCCTCCGGCGAGAAGTAACCGCTCGCCGGGTCGGTGATCTTCCCGTACAGCTCCAGGAAACGCGCGTCGTACGTCTTCTCCGCGCCCAGCTGCGTCACCGTGACCGCCGCCTTGGCGTGGCCCGGCGCGGAGGACTCGAAGACGGCCGTGCCGCTGCCGGAGTCGTCGGCGGCGATCGTCACCGTCCTCGCGGTGTTCCAGTTCGACGGTGTGAAGGTGAGCGACGCGCCGCCGGAGACCGACAGCCCCGAGTTGCCGCTCGCCCGGGCCGTCGTGACGGTCACGTTCGCGCTCGGCTGCTTGGACAGCTTCACCTCGTACGTGCCCGACTCACCTTGCTGGACGCCGAGTTGGGACGGCGTGGCCACCACGGCGGGACCCGAGGCGACCGTGATGCCGACCGGGGTCGAGTCGGCGGAGGCGCCCATGCTGTCGTACGCCTTCGCCACCAGCGAATGACTGCCCACGGTCAAACCAGCGACGGAGAGCGTGAAGGGCGAGCCGGTGTCCGTGCCCAGCAGCTCGGTGTCGTCGTAGAACTCCACCTTGGTGATGGTGGCCTGGTCGGCCGCTGCCGCGGTGGCGGCGAGCGGGACCGTCTCGCCCTGCGTGTAGACGGCGCCGGCCTCCGGGCTGGTCAGCACGGTGATCGGCGGCTGGTGGGCCCCGGCGCAGGTGGTGCCGTTGATCGCGAAGGACGTGGGAGCGGCGTTGCTGCCGCTGTAGGTGAACTGGCCGCCGGTCGTGACGGCGGCGCCGGCGGCGATCCGGGCGTTGTACCCGGCGTCCTTCACGGTCACGGTCCGGCCGGACTGCGACCAGCTGCCGTTCCAGCCGTTCACGAGCTTCTGGTTGCCCGCGTAGTCGTACGTCAGCGTCCAGCCGTCGATGGCGTCCGCACCGCGGTTGGTGAGGGTCAGCTCCGCGGTGAATCCGGAGCCCCAGTCGTTCGCCTTGTAGTCGACGCTGCACTGGACAGCCGCCGCCTGGGCGGGAGTCGAGCCGGTCGAGAGCATCGTCAGCGGAAGCGCCAGGGCTGCCGCGGCGGCCGTCAACAACCGCCGGAAGCCTCTGCGTCTCCTGGGTGGGGGATGCATGGTGCTGGTTCCTCCTGCGACTCGGACATGTCAAGCCTTGAACCAGTGGGAGCGCTCCCATAGTGGGGATGGGGTAGGGGACGGTCAAGCCTTGTGGCAAATCGAAAACATTCGACGGCCCGAGCTGAGTGAAAGTCAGCGGTCCCTCTGTTCTTTGCCGTCACTTGGCGCTAGCTTCATGTGTACCAGTGGGAGCGGTTCCATCAGTCGACGCGTCCGTCACGACGCGTCCGAGCTGCAAGGAGTCGCTCATGCGCCACCCCCCGCGTTCAGTACTTTTAGCCATCCCCGTGCACGTGTGGAGCACCTGACGCGGGGTCGCTCGTTCCCGTGGGATCCACGTGCCGTCCGTGCTGCCCGGAAACTCCCGGCCGGCGTCACAGGCCTGTCCCGACCAGGCCCGAACGGCACGCCCACCCCGTAAGGCACCAGGCCGCGCGATCGTCTGCGCGCGCCCAAGAAGGACAGCCCCCTACGGATAGGAAACCCGCACGATGAGTCGCACCAGAACCGCGCTTCTCGCCGCCATGGCGCTGGTCGCCGGCGCCACCGGGACGGCGATCGCCGCCGTCCCCGGCGCCGCCGGCGCGGCCGCCGCCGTCCCCTGTACCGTGGACTACAAGGTGCAGAACGACTGGGGCTCCGGCTTCACCGCGTCCGTGACGATCACCAACAACAGCGCCGCCAAGTCGTCGTGGTCGCTGAAGTGGTCCTACGCCGGCAACCAGAGGATCGCCAGCGGCTGGAACGCCAAGGTGAGCCAGTCCGGCGCGAACGTCACCGCCGCCAACGAGTCCTACAACGGCACCCTCGCCACCGGGGGTTCGACCTCCTTCGGCTTCCAGGGCACCTACAGCGGCAGCAACGCCGTCCCCGCCACCTTCACCCTCGACGGCGTGACCTGCAACGTCGACTCCGGCGGCGGCCCCACCGACCCGCCGCCGGACCCGACCGATCCGCCCGGCGACCGGGTGAACAACCCCTATGACGGCGCCAAGGTGTACGTGAACCCCGAGTGGTCCGAGAAGGCCGCCGCCGAGCCGGGCGGCAGCCGCATCGCGAACCAGCCCACCGGTGTCTGGCTGGACCGCACCGCCGCCATCAACGGCGTCAACGGCGGCATGGGCCTGCGCGACCACCTCGACGAGGCACTCGCGCAGAAGGGCTCCGGCGAGCTCGTCATCCAGCTCGTCATCTACAACCTGCCCGGCCGTGACTGCGCCGCCCTGGCCTCCAACGGCGAGCTCGGCCCGACGGAGATCGACAAGTACAAGACGCAGTACATCGACCCGATCAAGACCATCCTCGCCGACTCGAAGTACGCCGGCCTGCGGATCGTCACCACGGTCGAGATCGACTCCCTGCCGAACCTGGTCACCAACGTCTCCCCGCGGCCCACCGTCACGCCCAACTGCGACGTGATGAAGGCCAACGGCAACTACGTCAAGGGCGTCGGCTACGCCCTGAACAAGCTCGGCGACGTGCCCAACGTCTACAACTACGTGGACGCCGGCCACCACGGCTGGCTGGGCTGGGACGACAACTTCGGCGCCTCCGCCGACATGTTCAAGCAGGCCGCGACCGCCGAGGGCGCGACCGTCGCCGACGTGCACGGTTTCATCGCCAACACGGCCAACTACAGCGCGCTGAAGGAGGACCACTTCTCCATCGGCGACAACGTGGCCGGCAAGTCGGTGCGCGAGTCGAAGTGGGTCAGCTGGAACCGCTACGTCGACGAGCTGTCGTACGCCCAGGCGCTGCGCAACCAACTGGTCTCGATCGGCTTCGACTCGGGCATCGGCATGCTGATCGACACCTCCCGCAACGGCTGGGGCGGTGCGAACCGGCCCACCGGGCCCGGCGCCACGACCAGCGTGGACACCTACGTCGACGGCGGCCGCTATGACCGCCGGTTCAACACGGGCAACTGGTGCAACCAGTCGGGAGCCGGACTCGGTGAGCGTCCGCAGGCCTCCCCGGAGGCCGGGATCGACGCCTACGTGTGGATGAAGCCCCCGGGCGAGTCCGACGGGGCCAGCGAGGCCATCGACAACGACGAGGGCAAGGGCTTCGACCGGATGTGCGACCCGACGTACACCGGCAACCCGCGCAACGACAACAACGTGTCGGGCGCCCTTCCCGACGCCCCGCTCTCCGGGCACTGGTTCTCCGCCCAGTTCCAGGAGCTGATGAAGAACGCTTACCCGCCGCTGTCGTGACGGGCTGACCACCGGTCCGCCGGGCCCGGACCTGACAGGTCCGGGCCCGGCGGAGCGCCGCGCGCCTCTTTCACCGCGCCTTTTGCGGGAGTGGCAACATCGTTTGCCCTTCGCCGGTGCGTCGTCGCACCCTGACGGCAACCGAGCGGAGAGGCTGAGCACCATGGCGCACGACCACAAGCACGACCACAAGCACGCCCACGACCACGGCGACATCGACTGGGCCGAGATGGCCCCCCTGCTCGAATCCGAGGCGGAGCTGTTCACGCCGCTCTACGAGCGGGCCCTGAACTGGCTGGCGAAGGAGGTGACGGAACCGGGACTGATCGTGGACGCGGGCAGCGGCCCCGGCGTCATCTCGTGTCTGTTCGCCGAGACCTTCCCGGGCGCGCGCGTCGTGGCCGTCGACGGTTCCGGACCGCTGCTGGAGCGGGCCAGGGACCGGGCCGGGCGCCAGGGCGCCGCCGACCGCTTCGGCACCCTCGCCGGGGAACTCCCCGGTGTGCTCGGCGAACTGGACTATCCGGCCGACCTGCTGTGGGCCAGCCGCAGCATCCACCACCTCGGGGACCAGGCCGCCGCGCTGGCCGCCTGCACGGAGCGGCTGGCGCCCGGTGGCACGCTGGCCGTGATGGAGGGCGGCCTGCCTCCCCGGTTCCTGCCCCGCGACATCGGGTTCGGCCGGCCCGGTCTCCAGGCGCGCATCAACGTGGTGGAGGAGGAGCGGTTCGGCCGGATGCGTGCCGACCTGCCGGGCTCGGTGGCCGTCGTCGAGGACTGGCCGGCCCTGCTGGCCTCGGCCGGCCTGCACCACACCCGCTCGCGCACCTTCCTCCTCGACCTCCCCGCCCCGGTCGCGGACCGCTCCCGCGCCCACGTGGTCACCGCCCTCACCCGCACCCGCGAGGTCATCGGCGAGTACCTGGACGCCGACGACCTCGCCACCCTCGACCGCCTCCTCGACCCCGACGACAAGGCGAGCGTGCACCACCGCCCCGACGTGTTCGTCCTGGCGGCCCACACGGTCCACGCGGCGGTACGTCCCGTGTGACGACTTGACTTGGAGAGCTCTCCAAGTGGTGGACTCCCCGGCACGCAACGACACACAGGGGGTTTCCATGACCGACTCTCCGGTCGCGCCCATCACCGGCGGGGGCAGCGGCATCGGTGCCGCCGTCGCCCGGCGGTTGCTGGACGCGGGGCAGCGGGTGGCCGTCAACCGGGCGGGGTGAGGAGCTCACCACCGACCAGATCGCCGACTCGGTCGGGTGGCCCATGGCGCAGCCGGTCGGTGTCGACGTCAGCACCGTGGTCGTACGGCCCAGCTGAGCACCGCCCCGCGGACGCACGACGGCCTCCCCCTCGCCGGGGGAGGCCGTCGGGTGCGTGCGGTCAGCTGTTGACCTCCGCCGGGTCCGCCCCGATCCGCCGGTCCTCGTTCAGCGCGCTGATCGCGGCGAGGTCCTCCGCGTCCAGGCTGAACCCGAAGACGTCGATGTTCTCCTCGATCCGCGACGGCGTCACCGACTTCGGGATGACGACGTTGCCCAGCTGGAGGTGCCAGCGCAGCACCACCTGCGCCGCCGTCCGCCCGTGCTTCTGCGCGATCGCCACGATCGCCGGAATCTCCAGGATCCCCTTGCCGGAACCCAGCGGCGACCACGCCTCGGTGGCGATGCCCCGCTCCGCGTGGTACTCACGCGCGGCGTGCTGCTGCAGATGCGGGTGCAGTTCGATCTGGTTGACCGCCGGGACGACGGACGTCTCGGCGGTCAGGCGGTCCAGGTGCTCCGGCAGGAAGTTGGACACGCCGATGGCGCGGACCCGCCCGTCGGCGAGCAGCTTCTCGAACGCCTTGTACGTGTCGACGTACCGGTCCCGGGCGGGCGTCGGCCAGTGGATCAGGTAGAGGTCCACGTACTCGAGACCGAGCTTGGACAGCGACGTGTCGAAGGCCCGCAGGGTGGAGTCGTACCCCTGGTCGCTGTTCCAGAGCTTGGTGGTGACGAAGAGGTCCTCGCGCGGGACGCCCGACTTCGCGAGGGCCCGTCCGGTGCCCTCCTCGTTGCCGTAGATCGCCGCGGTGTCGATGCTGCGGTAGCCGGCCTCCAGCGCCGTCGTCACGGCCGTCTCGGCCTCGGCGTCCGGCACCTGCCAGACGCCGAAACCCAGCTGGGGCATCTCGACGCCGTTGTTCAGGATGATCGGGGGGACCTTGCTCACGAGCTCTCGATCCTTCGGTTGTGGTCAGGTACTACAGGTGTTACCCCCATCGTCAACGATCACAGCCCGTGGCGCATTCCTGACCGGGAAATTCATGCCTGGTAGAGCGCCTCGACCTCGGTCTCGTACGCCTTCTCGATCGCCCTCCGCTTCAGCTTCAGCGACGGCGTGAGCAGCCCGTGCTCCTCGGTGAACGGCTGCGCCAGGATGCGGAACGTGCGGATCGACTCGGCCTGCGAGACCAGGGTGTTCGCCGCGACCACGGCCCGCCGCACCTCCGTCTCCAGATCCGCGTCCCGCACCAGCTCGGCCGGTGACATCCGCGGCTTGCCGCGCATCGCCAGCCAGTGCTCGACGGCCTCCTGGTCCAGGGTGACCAGCGCGGCGACGTACGGGCGGTCGTTGCCGACGACGATGCACTGGTTGACCAGCGGATGGTCCCGCACCCGCTCCTCCAGCACCCCCGGCGAGACGCTCTTGCCGCCGGAGGTCACCAGGATCTCCTTCTTGCGGCCGGTGATGGTGAGGTACCCGTCCTCGTCGAGGGAGCCGAGGTCGCCGGTGGCCAGCCAGCCGTCGTGCAGGGACTCGTCGGTGGCCTTGGGGTTGTTGAGGTAGCCGTCGAAGACGTTGTCGCCGTGCAGCCAGATCTCGCCGTCGTCCGCGATGTGCACGGTGACCCCGGGAATGGGCCGGCCGACCGTCCCGTAACGGGTGCGCTCGGGCGGGTTGGCGGTGGCCGCGGCCGTCGACTCCGTGAGGCCGTACCCCTCGTAGACGTGCACGCCCGCGCCCGCGAAGAACAGCCCGAGCCGGCGGTCCATCGCAGAACCGCCCGACATGGCGTGCCGGATCCTGCCACCCATCGCGGCGCGGATCTTGGCGTAGACGAGCTTGTCGAAGAGCTGGTGCTGCATCCGCAGCGCCGCGGACGGGCCGGGCCCGATGCCCCAGGCCCTCGCCTCCATCGCGTCCGCGTACTTGATGGCCACGTCGACGGCCTTCTCGAACGGCCCCGAGCGGCCCTCCCGCTCCGCCTTGCGCCGCGCCGCGTTGAACACCTTCTCGAAGATGTAGGGCACGGCGAGGAAGAACGTCGGCCGGAACGCGGCGAGATCGGGCATCAGCGCCGCCGCGTTCAGCTGCGGCTGGTGGCCGAACCTCACCTTCCCGCGGATCGCCGCGACCTCCACCATCCGCCCGAAGACGTGCGCGAGCGGCAGGAACAGCAGCGTCGCCGCCTCGTCGCCCCTGCGGGAGTGGAACACCGGCTCCCAGCGCTCGATGACGGTGTCCGCCTCGTACATGAAGCTGCCGTGCGAGAGCACACAGCCCTTGGGGCGGCCGGTGGTGCCCGAGGTGTAGATGATCGTCGCGACGGAGTCGGGGGTGACCGCCTGCCGGTGCCGGTGCACCACATCGTCGTCGAGGTGCGCGCCCGCGTCGTACAGCTCCTGCACCGCGCCCGCGTCGAGCTGCCACAGCCGGCGCATCCGCGGCAGCCGGTCGATGACCGTGGCGATCGTCATCGCGTGGTCCTCGTGCTCCACGATCGCGGCCGTCACCTCCGCGTCGTACAGCATCCAGAAGCACTGCTCGGCGGAGGACGTGGGGTAGACGGGCACGACCTGCGCGCCGATCGTCCACAGCGCGAAGTCGAAGAGCGTCCACTCGTACCGGGTACGGGACATGATCGCGACCCGGTCGCCGAACCGGACGCCGCCCGCGAGGAGGCCCTTCGCGAGGGCGAGCACCTCGTCGCGGAACTCCGCGCCGGTCACGTCCCGCCACCGGCCGGTGTCGTCCTTGCGGCCGAGCGCGATGCGCGACGGGTCCTCCTCGGCGTACCGGAAGACCACGTCGGCCAGACCGCCCACCGGAGGCTCCAGGGCCGACGGAGGGGTGGTGAACTCGCGCAATCCCGCTCCCCGCTCCTCGGCGCTCGGAATGGTGCGGCGACGCCCTCGTCCCGCACGGCGCCGTGAAAGCTACCCCACGGGGGCGGAGGGCGGGAGGGGGTCGAAAACCGATCGGGGCCCTCGTCCGCACTGGTCAGGGGAGGAAAATGCGCCCACATGGGGAAGGGTCGGACAGAAACCTGACGGTGGAGTAAGTTTCGGTGGAGCAATCTCCACCGAATCTGTACGCCCCCATGACCGCCCCTTGAGGCGACCCACGGGCCCCACTGATCCCAGCGTGCGCGCCGGCCGGAACGTCACCCGCGCCCGCCCCGGTGCAGCCGGTCGCCGCCCGCGAGGATCGCCGCCGCCAACGCGTCCGCCGCGCCCCACGCGGAGGGACGGCGCCGCCCGTGCACCACCACGAAGTCCACCTCGCCCGGTTCCGGCAGGCCCGCCCGCTCCGGCATCCGCACCAGCCCCGGCGGGATCAGCCCGCGCGAGTGCACCATCACCCCGAGCCCGGCGCGGGCCGCCGCGAGCAGCCCGTTGAGGCTGCCGCTGGTGCACACGATGCGCCACTGACGGCCCTCCCGCTCCAGCGCCCGCAGGGCGAGGGCCCGGGTGATGCCCGGCGGCGGGTAGACGATCAACGGCACCGGACGGTCCGGGTCCGGCCGCAGCCCCGGCGCGCCGATCCACACCAGCTCGTCGTGCCAGACCAGCTCGCCCCGTGGATCCTCCGGCAGCCGCTTGGCCAGCACCAGGTCGAGCCGGCCCGCCGCCAGCCGCTCGTGCAGGATGCCCGACAGTTCGACCGTCAGCTCCAGATCGACCTCCGGGTGCTCGTGCCGGAACCGCTCGAGGATCTCCGGCAGCCGGGTCAGCACGAAGTCCTCCGACGCGCCGAACCGCAGCCGTCCGCGCAGCCGGGTGCCGGTGAAGAACTGCGTCGCCTGCTCGTGCACGTCCAGGATGCGCCGGGCGAAGCCGAGCATCGCCTCGCCGTCCTCGGTCAGCTCCACCGAGTGGGTGTCCCGCGTGAACAGCCGGCGCCCGGTGGCCTCCTCCAGCCGCCGTACGTGCTGGCTCACCGTCGACTGGCGCAGCCCGAGCCGCCGCGCCGCCTGCGTGAAGCTCAGCGTCTGCGCCACCGACAGGAACGTCCGCAGATGCGTCGGGTCGTACATGCCGGGCAGCCTAGGCGCTGGCCGGCGGTCCCGGCCCGCACGGCCTCCGGCCGCGGGACCGGGGCGCCTGTGCGGGCGCGGACGAACGGCTGGTCGGCGCCGCGGTCGGCTGTCGGCGGTCCGGGACGGTTCACCGTCCAGCGGGCAGGACGCCACCGCCCACGTGGTCGCGTACGCCCGTGCCCGGGCACGGGCGCTGACCGTCTCGTCGGCCGTCACCTCACCGGTGTCGTTCGCCGCCGGTCTTCTGCACGTGAGTGGTGTCGGCGTCGACGACGGCACCGTCAGCGCCGGTCGGCTCGATGTCCGGCACACGGGCGCCGTGCTGGTCGACCAGTGTGGAGTGTGGCTCGCCGGGTTCGAAGGCGTGGCGTTCTCCCCACTGGCGCAGCGTGAGGAGGACGGGGAAGAGGTCGCGGCCGGCGTCTGTGAGCACGTACTGCAGGCGGCGGCCCGAGGGCGCGGTCCGCTGGGTCAGGACTCCGTGAGCGGTGAGCTTGCGCAGGCGGTCGGTGAGGATGTTGCGGGCGATGCCGGTCCGTCGCTGGAAGTCGGTGAAGGACCGTGCCCCGTCCATCGCGTCCCGGATGACCAGGAGGCTCCACCGGTCACCGACGAGGTCGAGTGTGCGGGCCACCGGACAGTCGGGATCGGTCCAGGCGGGGCTCGGAGTGCCCGTGGAGGGGCGTGGCACGACACCTCCCGATGAGTTGCGGATTGAAACCATCATGCCTTACGGTCGAATGAGTTTCATTTTGCTACTTATCTCGTCGGGGGTGTGATGGACGTGTGGCGACGGTTGCTCCTCGCGACCGTGTGCGGTGTCGCGGTGGCGAGCGTCTACGCCGCGCAAACGGTGCTGCCGCCCATGGGGGACGGCCTCGGGGTGCCGGCACGGCACGCCGGGTGGATCGTCTCGACCGGCCAGTTCGGTTATCTGGCCGGTCTGGTGCTGCTGGTGCCGCTCGGCGATGTGGTCGCCGACAGGCGTCGGCTCATCGCGGTGCACCTGGCCGTCACCGCGGCGGGTCTGTTCCTGACGGCTGCGGCTCCGGCCGCGTGGACGGCCTTCGCCGGGCTCGCGCTGGCCGGGATGTTCGCGGTCGTGGTGCAGACCACGGTGGCCTACGCCGCGTCGGTCTCGCCGCCCGCCGAGCGCGGACGGAACATCGGTGTCGTGACGTCGGGCGTGGTGGTGGGCATCCTGGGCGCGCGGGTCGTCACCGGAGTGCTCGCGCAGGTGTGGGGCTGGCGGAGCGTGTACGCCGTGCTCGGTGTGCTCGCACTCGCCCTCGCCGCCCTCGTCCTGCGCGCGCTGCCGCCTGAAGACGGCTCTCGTCGGCCTGCGGGCTACCGACAGGCTCTCGTCTCGTTCGGCGGGCTGTTCGGGCAGCGTCTCTTCCTGGGGCGCGGTCTCATCGCGTTCTTCCTGTTCGCGTCGTTCGGCACCCTGTGGAGCGGCCTGTCCCTGCCGCTGGCGAACGCACCGTGGCATCTGAGCGAAAGCCAGATCGGACTGCTCGGCATCGCCGGACTCGCCGGCGCACTGGGCGCGGCACGTGCGGGACGGTGGGCGGACGCAGGACGGGCGATCCCGGTCAGCGGCCTCGCGCTGGCCCTGCTCGTCGTCTCCTGGGCCGCGACCGCGCAGTTGTCCTGGTCCCTGTGGCTGCTCGTCGTCGGCATCGTGGTGCTCGACTTCGCGGTCCAGGTCGTGCACGTGAGCAACCAGCACCTGCTCACCACCGCGCATCCGGAGCGCACCAGCGGCGTCATCGGCGGCTACATGGTCTTCTACTCCCTCGGCTCCGCCCTCGGCGCGGCCACCACCACCTCCGTCTTCACCTCCCGGGGCTGGGCCGCCTCCAGTCTCCTCGGGGCCGGATTCGCGACCTGCGCGCTGATCGTCTGGGCGGTCGGCGGACGCCGGCGCTCCAGGACTTCGGAGGTCGGTTCCGAGGCGGCGGACGCGCACCGTGGCGAGGAGGGGCAGAGGAGCGGAAGGGAGCTGGCCGGCCCGGTGGCGGACCGCTCCGAGGTCTCCCGGGTGCCGTCCGCCGGCCAGAGGCGATGCCGCTCGTAGACGGTCCTCCACGAGCCGTGGCCTTCGGACAGGGTCCAATGCGGTCATCGCGGAACGTGATGACAGTAAGAGCGGTATACCGGATTCCCGATCACGGCGGGAGGGAGCAGGATGGGGCGGGGACGCCCGTGCGCACCCGAGCACCTGGCACATGAGCAAGTGGAGCACCGTGAAACGCCTGCGTTGGCCGAGCCGGCTGCCGATCGACCCGTACATCCTGCTGCTGCTCGGGACCGTGGGCCTCGCCGCGCTGCTCCCCGCGCGGGGGAGCGGCGCGGACCTCGCCTCCGGCGCCTCCACCGCCGCGATCGCCTTCCTGTTCTTCCTCTACGGCGCCCGGCTCTCCACCCGCGAGGCCCTGGACGGGCTGAAGCACTGGCGGCTCCATGTCACCGTGCTGGCCTGTACCTTCGTCGTCTTCCCGGTGCTGGGCCTGGCCGCCCGCGGACTCGTCCCGGTGCTCCTGACCGACCCGCTCCACCAGGGCCTGCTCTTCCTCACCCTGGTTCCGTCCACCATCCAGTCGTCGATCGCGTTCACCTCGATCGCCCGCGGCAACGTGCCCGCCGCGATCTGCGCCGGCTCCTTCTCCTCGCTGGTCGGCATCGTCGTCACCCCGTTGCTCGCGGCGACGGTGCTCGGCGGCAGCGGAGGCGGGTTCTCCGCCGACTCGGTGCTGAAGATCGTGCTCCAGCTGCTGGCGCCGTTCGTCGCCGGGCAGATGCTGCGCCGCTGGATCGGCTCCTTCGTCTCCCGGCACCGCAAGGTGCTGGGGCTGGTCGACCGGGGCTCGATCCTGCTCGTCGTCTACACCGCGTTCAGCGAGGGCATGGTGCGGGGCGTCTGGGACCGGGTGAGCCCCGCCCGGCTCGGCGGACTGCTCGCCGTCGAGGCCGTCCTGCTCGCCGTGATGCTGCTGCTGACCTGGTACGGGGCCAAGGCGCTGCGGTTCGGCCGGGAGGACCGGATCGCGATCCAGTTCGCCGGTTCCAAGAAGTCGCTGGCCGCCGGGCTGCCCATGGCGAGCGTGCTGTTCGGGGCCGAGGCCTCGCTCGCCGTGCTGCCGCTGATGCTGTTCCACCAGATGCAGCTGATGGTGTGCGCGGTGATCGCCAAACGGCGTTCGCACGACTCCGTCGCGGCGGAGGAGGCCACGGTGCCGGAGCGGGGCGGTCGGTCACGGGCCGGGGCGGGTACGGGGACCCGTTCCGGCTGAGTTCCGGCGCGCGCCGGTAGCGCGGTGCCGCTGCGCCCACCCTCCCCCCACTCTCGGCTTCGCTCGAGCGGGGGACCCCCATCGCCCTGGAGGTACCTCCCAGGCCCTTGAGGCACCGGGGGAGGCACGACTGCCCGCAGCTGCGTATGGCTGTGTGGCGGGCCGGGGACGCTGTCCCGGGGGCGTGATCCCGTGTTGAGCGAGGGGCGGGCGCGTCCCGTGAAGGGCGCGGCGGGGCCTCGCGGCGCAGGGGGCGCTCCCCGCCGGCAGGGGCCCCGCCGCCGTGCAGCGAGGGGAACCGGTCAGCCCCGGGCGGCCGCGGCCCGCAGAGCGATGCGGTCCTCACCCGCGTACACGTTCATGGAACCGCCCCGCAGGAAGCCCACCAGGGTCAGGCCCGTCTCCGCCGCCAGGTCCACGGCCAGCGAGGACGGCGCGGAGACCGCCGCCAGCATCGGGATGCCGGCCATGACCGCCTTCTGCGCGAGTTCGAAGGAGGCCCGGCCGGAGACCAGCAGGATCGTCCGGGACAGCGGCAGGTTCCCGCTCTGCAGGGCACGGCCGACCAGCTTGTCGACCGCGTTGTGCCGGCCCACGTCCTCCCGTACGTCGAGCAGCTCGCCTTCCTCGTCGAACAGGGCCGCCGCGTGCAGGCCGCCCGTGCGGTCGAAGACCCGCTGCGACGCGCGCAGCCGGTCCGGCAGGACCGCCAGCAGCTCCGGCTCCACGCGCAGTGCGGGAGTGTCCGCGATGGGGTGGCGGGTCGTCGTGCGCACCGCGTCCAGGCTGGCCTTGCCGCACAGTCCGCAGGAGGAGGTGGTGTAGACGTTGCGTTCCAGCGTGATGTCCGGGATCACCACGCCGGGGGCGGTCTTCACGTCGACCACGTTGTAGGTGTTCGAGCCTCCCCCACTCTCGGCTCCGCTCGAGCGGGAGGTGCCCCCACCCGTCGCGCCCGCGCAGTAGACGATGTTCCGCAGGTCGGAGGCGGTCGCGAGCACTCCCTCGCTCACCAGGAAGCCGACCGCCAGCGCGAAGTCGTCCCCCGGTGTGCGCATGGTGATGGCGAGGGGCTTGCCGTTCAGCCTGATTTCCAGGGGTTCCTCGGCGACGAGCGTGTCGGGGCGGCTGGAGACCGCCCCGTCGCGGATGCGGAGCACCTTGCGTCGTTCCGTGACTCGTCCCATGTTCCCACCAGTTCCGTTCAGTCCCGGTTCTGTACGTGCTGATAGCCGAAGCGGCCCTTGATGCACAGGTTGCCGTGGGTCACCGGATTGTCGTGCGGCGAGGTGACCTTCACGATCTCATTGTCCTGCACATGGAGCGTGAGGCTGCAGCCCACTCCGCAGTACGCGCACACGGTCGTCGTCCCCGACTGCCTCGACTCGTCCCAGGTACCCGCCGCCCGCATGTCGAACTCCGACTTGAACGACAGGGCCCCGGTGGGGCAGACCTCGATGCAGTTGCCGCAGTACACGCACGCCGAGTCGGTCAGCGGGGCGTCGTGCTCGACGGCGATCCGGGCGTCGAAACCGCGGCCCGCGACCGAGATCGCGAAGGTGTTCTGCCACTGGTCGCCGCAGGCGTCCACGCACTTGTAGCAGAGGATGCACTTGTCGTAGTCGCGGACGTAGAGGTCGTTGTCGACCTTCGGCTCCTCGTCGACGCGGGCCGCGTCCGGTCCGAAGCGGTCCGGTTTCGCCTCGTACTCCTTGAGCCATTCGGCGACCCGGGGAGTCGTCGACAGGTCGACGGAGGACGCGAGGAGTTCCAGGACGACCTTGCGGCTGTGCCGGGCCCGCTCGGTGCCGGTGCGCACCTCCATGCCCGGCTCGGCCCTGCGGGAGCAGGCGGGGACCAGGGTGCGGGAGCCCTCGACCTCCACGACGCAGACACGGCAGGCGTTCTTCGGGGTGAGGGTGTCGCCCTCGCAGAGCGTCGGGACGTCCTTGCCCGCGGCCCGGCAGGCGTCCAGGATCGTCGACCCCTCGGGTGCCCGGACCGGCTCGCCGTCCAGGGTGAACTCCAGCAGGCGGCGGGGGATCCCCAGCGGTGTCACGGTCATTCGTACGCCCCCAGACGGTCGATGGCGGATTCCACGGCGTTCCACGCGGTCTGCCCCAGACCGCAGATCGAGGCGTCCCGCATCGCCCGGCCGACCTCGCGCAGCAGGGTGATGTCGGCGGCGGCGTCGGTGCCGGTGCGTTCGGCGATCCGGTGCAGCGCCTCCTCCTGGCGGACGGTGCCGACCCGGCAGGGGACGCACTGGCCGCACGACTCGTCGCGGAAGAACTCGGCGATGCGCAGGAGGAGGCGAGGGAGGGGGACCGTGTCGTCGAAGGCCATGACGACCCCGGAGCCGAGGGTGGTGCCCGCTTCCCGGGTGCCTTCGAAGGTGAGCGGGATGTCCAGTTCGTCGGGGCGTACGAAGCCGCCGGCGGCCCCGCCCAGGAGGACCGCCCGGAGGTTGTCGCGGACGCCGGCGAGCCGGAGGAGTTCGCGGAGGGTCGCCCCGAAGGGGAGTTCGTAGATGCCGGGGCGGGCCACGCTGCCCGAGACGCAGAAGAGTTTGGGGCCGGTGGATTTCTCCGTGCCGATCGCCGCGTAGGCCTGGGCGCCCATGGTGAGGACGGGCAGGACGTTGACCAGGGTTTCCACGTTGTTCTCGGCTGTCGGTCTGCCGAACAGGCCCTTCTCCACCGGGAAGGGGGGCTTGGCGCGGGGCTCGCCGCGGTAGCCCTCGATGGAGTTGAAGAGGGCGGTTTCCTCGCCGCAGATGTACGCGCCCGCGCCGCGCCGGATCTCGATGTCGAAGGCGTAGCCCTGGCCGAGGACGTCGTCGCCGAGGAGGCCGCGGGCGCGGGCCTGGGCCATCGCGTGTTCCATGCGGGCCGTCGCTCGCGGGTACTCGCCGCGCAGGTAGAGGTAGCCCTTGTGCGCGCCGGTCGCGTAGGCCGCGATGGTCATGGCTTCCACCAGCGCGTACGGGTCGCCCTCCATGAGGACGCGGTCCTTGAAGGTGCCCGGTTCGGACTCGTCGGCGTTGCAGACGAGGTAGTGGGGGTGGTCCGGCTGGGCCGCCGTGGCCTGCCACTTGCGGCCGGTGGGGAAGGCGGCGCCGCCGCGGCCGAGGAGGCCGGAGTCGGTGACCTCGCGGATGACGGCGGCGGGACCGAGGGCGAAGGCGCGGCGGAGGGCGGTGTAGCCGCCGTTCGCCCGGTAGTCGTCGAGGTCGGTGGGGTCGGCCGTGCCGATGCGGTGGAGGAGGGTGAGGGCGGGATCCCCGGCCTGGGGGACGGCTGTGGCGGGTGGGGGTTCGGGGGGCGCGTTCTCGGGGGCGGTGGCCGCCCGGATCGCCGTGTCGGGGGTGGCGGGGGCGCATACGGCTGTGGCCCTCGGGGTTTCTTCGCCCCCGCCGCCCCTTCCCGTCCCGTCCCCGGGGGCTGTGCCCCCGGACCCCCCTTTCGGCCCTGAACGGGCCTCGTCCTCAGACGCCGGACGGGCTGGGTTCTCCCCGGCCCGGATCACCAGGGCCGCCGGTGCCCTTTCGCACAGGCCCAGGCAGGGGCTGCGTTCCACCTGGACGCCGGATTCCGGGCCCAGGCGGGCTTCGACGTCCGCGCACAGCCCGGTCGCGCCGGCCGCCGTGCAGGCCAGGTCCGTGCAGATGTGGAGGACCGTGACGGGGCGGGGGCGGACCGAGAACATCGCGTAGAACGTGGCGACGCCGTACGCCTCCGCGGGGGGCACCGTCAGGCGGCGGCACAGGTAGTCCAGGGCGCCCTCGCTGATCCAGCCGACCCGGTCGTTGACGGCGTGCAGCCCCGGCAACAGCAGGTCGCGGCGGTCGCGGGCCTCACGGCCGCCGCGGGCCCACCTGAGGTCCGCGTCGGAGCGGTCGGCGCCCTCCCAGGAGGACTCGGGCGGGCCGAGCAGGGCGTCCACGGCCGCACGCTCCTCGTCCGTCGGCTTGCTGTCACCGAAGTGCAGGTCCACGCTTGCTCACCTCACGTGTGTCGGAGCCGGGAGCTTCTCGATCCGGATCGCCGACGCCTTGAACTCCGCCGTCCCCGCGATCGGGCAGTTCGCCTCGATCGTCAGCCGGTTGGTGTCCACCTCGTCGGGAAAGTGGAACGTCATGAACGCGAGCCCCGGCCGGAGTCCCGTGTCCACCCACACCGGCGCCAGCACCGAACCGCGCCGCGAGGTCACCCGCACCTCCTCGCCGACCACCACCCCGTACCGCTCGGCGTCCTCCGGACACAGCTCGACGTACTCGCCGCGCCGCAGGGGGGACGCGAAACCGCCGCTCTGCACACCCGTGTTGTAGGAGTCGAGCCGGCGGCCCGTGGTAAGCCGGACCGGGTACCGCTCGTCGGTGAGGTCGACCGGCGGGTCGTGCTGCACGATCCCGAACGGCGCGGGCCGGCCACGCCCGGCCGGGTCCGGGTCCCACAGCCGTCCGTGGAGGTAGGGAGGTTCGAGCGCTTCGGTGGTCGGGCACGGCCACTGGATGCCCTGGTGCTCGTCCAGCCGCCCGTACGTCATCCCGTAGTGGTCCGGGGAGACCGAGCGCAGCTCGTTCCACACGGCCTCGGCGTCGGCGTACTTCCAGTCGTGGCCGAGGCGGGAGGCGAGGTCGCAGAGGATGTCGATGTCCTCGCGTGCCTCGCCGGGCGGGACCACGGCCCGGCGGACGCGCTGCACCCGGCGCTCGCTGTTCGTGGTGGTGCCCTCGGTCTCCGCCCAGCCGGCGGTCGCGGGGAGGACGACATCGGCCAGTTCGGCGGTCTTCGTCAGGAAGATGTCCTGGACCACCAGGAAGTCCAGCGCCTTCAGCCGGCGTACCGCCTGTTCGCCGTCCGCCTCCGACTGGGCCGGGTTCTCGCCGATGCAGTGGACGGCACGCAGGGAACCGTCCTCCATGGCCTCGAACATCTCGGTCAGGGTCAGTCCGTGGTGCGGCTGGATGACGGTGTTCCAGGCCGACTCGAACTTCAGCCGTGTGCCGGTGTCGAGGAGGTCCTGGAAGCCGGGCAGACGGTTGGGGATCGCGCCCATGTCGCCGCCGCCCTGCACGTTGTTCTGGCCGCGCAGCGGCTGCAGTCCCGAGCCGTAGCGGCCGACGTGGCCGGTGAGCAGGGCGAGGTTGATCAGGGCACGGACGTTGTCGGTACCGTTGTGGTGCTCGGTGATGCCGAGGGTCCAGCAGAGCTGGGCGCGCTCCGCGCGGGCGTAGGCGTGCGCCAACTCCCGTATCGCTGGCGTCGGTACGCCCGTCACCTTTTCGGCCAAGGAGAGCGTCCACGGTTCGACGAGCGCCTTGTACTCCTCGAAACCCGTGGTGGCCCGCCGTACGAACGCCTCGTTGACCAGGCCCGCGTGGATGATCTCGCGGCCGACCGCGTGCGCCATCGCGATGTCCGTGCCGACGTTCAGCCCGAGCCAGCTCTCCGCCCACTCGGCGGTGGACGTCCGGCGCGGGTCGACCGCGTACATCCGGGCGCCGCCCCGGACGCCCTTCAGCACGTGCTGGAAGAAGATCGGGTGCGCGAAGCGGGCGTTGGAGCCCCACATCACGATGACGTCGGTGTGCTCGATCTCCTCGTACGACGACGTGCCGCCGCCCGAGCCGAACGCCGCCGACAGACCGGCGACGGACGGGGCGTGGCAGGTGCGGTTGCAGGAGTCGACGTTGTTGGTTCCCATGACGACCCGGGCGAACTTCTGTGCCACGTAGTTCGTCTCGTTGGTCGCGCGGGAGCAGGAGAACAGTCCGAACGCGCCGCGCGCCGCCGCCAGGCCCCGCGCGGTACGGTCCAGGGCCTCGTCCCAGCTCGCCCGGCGGAACGGCGCGTCGCGCGAGTCCCGGACGAGGGGATGGGTGAGGCGGGTGTAGGTCTTCGGGTTCCGGTCGCGTTTCCTCATGCGGCGCTCCTCAGCGCGAGCAGGTCCGACAGGGCGTGCACGGTGCGCAGGGTGGGCACCGGGACACCGGTGATCTCCGCCAGCTCGACGACGGCCGCGAGCAGGACGTCGAGTTCGAGCGGCTTGCCGCGCTCCAGGTCCTGGAGCGTGGAGGTGCGGTGGTCGCCGACCTTCTCGGCGCCCGCGAGCCGGCGTTCGATGGAGACGCCGACCTCGCAGCCGAGGGCCCCGGCGACCGCCAGCGTCTCGGCCATCATCGTCCCGATGACCTGCCGGGTGCCGCCGTGCAGGCACATCTGCCGCATGGTGGCGCGGACGAGGGCGCTGATCGGGTTGAAGGAGATGTTGCCCAGCAGCTTCAGCCAGATGTCGTTGCGCAGGTCCGGCTCGACCGGGCACTTGAGGCCCCCTGCCCGCATCGCCTCGCTCAGGGCCAGACAGCGCGCGGAGACACTGCGGTCCGGCTCACCGATCGAGAAGCGGGTGCCTTCCACATGGCGTACGACTCCGGGTTGTTCGAGCTCGGTGGCCGCGTAGACGACGCAGCCGACGGCCCGTTCGGGCGTGAGCACCGCACCGACCGCGCCGCCCGGGTCCACACTCTCCAGACGGCGTCCTTCGTACGGTCCGCCGTGCCGGTGGAAGTACCACCAGGGGATGCCGTTCTGGGCGGCCACGACCGCCGTGGTGCCGTGCAGCAGCGGCTCGATCAGCGGCCCGCACGCCGCGTACGAGTTGGCCTTCAGGCCCAGGAACACATAGTCGACCGGGCCGACTTCGGCCGGGTCGTCGGTGGCGCGGGGGTGCGCGGTGAAATCGCCGCGCGGGCTGCGCACCCGTACCCCGTACTGCCTCATGGCCGCCAGATGCGGTCCACGGGCGATGAGATGCACGTCGGCGCCCGCACGGTGGAGCGCGGCACCGACGTAGGCGCCGATCGCCCCGGCGCCGAGGACTGCGACTTTCATGGCGAGGGTAGCTCCGTCCGGTCGAGGGACACCGAGGACCACGGGAACCGCCGAATCTCTGTCGACGAAATATTGTCTACAGTATGGAGGTGACCCCAGCAAGGCTTTGTGCAGTACCAGTGGTTGTCTGCTCAACTGCCTTCTCAACGGCCCCCGCCGTCCCTACGGTGGGGGACTCATGAGTCCCCCCGTCGCACCGCCGGGCTGGAGCCGCTGGCTCGTTCCGCCCGCCGCGCTCTCCGTCCACCTCTCCATCGGTCAGGCCTACGCGTGGAGCGTGTTCAAACCGCCGCTGGAGTCCGCGCTCGACCTCAGCGGAACCCAGAGCGCGCTGCCCTTCCAGCTCGGCATCGTCATGCTCGGCCTGTCCGCCGCGTTCGGCGGCACCCTCGTCGAACGCCGGGGCCCGCGCTGGGCGATGACCGTCGCGCTGATCTGCTTCTCCTCCGGCTTCCTGCTCTCCGCGCTCGGCGCGGCCACCGAGCAGTACTGGCTGATCGTCTTCGGCTACGGCTTCGTCGGCGGCATCGGCCTGGGCATCGGCTACATCTCGCCCGTCTCGACGCTGATCAAGTGGTTCCCGGACCGGCCCGGCATGGCCACCGGCATCGCCATCATGGGCTTCGGCGGCGGCGCGCTGATCGCCTCGCCCTGGTCGGCGCAGATGCTCGAGTCCTTCGGAGCCGACAACGACGGCATCGCGCTCGCCTTCCTCGTGCACGGGCTGACGTACGCCGTGTTCATGCTGCTCGGCGTGCTGCTGGTGCGGGTGCCGCGCACCGCGCGCCCGGTGGCCGGGGTGCCCGCCGTGCCCACCGGACCGCAGGTGTCGGCCCGCTCGGCGGTGCGCACCCCGCAGTTCTGGCTGCTGTGGCTCGTGCTCACCCTGAACGTCACCGCGGGCATCGGCATCCTGGAGAAGGCCGCCCCGATGATCACCGACTTCTTCGCGGACACCTCCGCACCGGTGTCGGCGACCGCCGCCGCGGGGTTCGTCGCCCTGCTGTCGGCGGCCAACATGGCGGGCCGCATCGGCTGGTCGACCACCTCCGACCTCATCGGCCGCAAGAACATCTACCGGGTCTACCTCGGCGTCGGCGCGCTGATGTACGCGCTCATCTGGCTGCTGGGCGACTCCTCCAAACCGCTGTTCGTGCTGTGCGCCCTGGTGATCCTCTCCTTCTACGGCGGCGGCTTCGCCACGGTCCCGGCGTATCTGAAGGACCTCTTCGGCACCTACCAGGTCGGGGCGATCCACGGCCGGCTGCTCACCGCCTGGTCCACGGCCGGTGTGCTCGGGCCGCTGATCGTGAACTGGGTCGCCGACCGCCAGGAGGAGGCGGGCAAGCACGGCCCGTCCCTGTACGGGCTGTCGCTGATCATCATGATCGGGCTGCTCGTCGTCGGCTTCGTCGCCAACGAGCTGGTCCGGCCCGTCCACCCCCGTCACCACGTCCCCAGCCCCGAGACGCCGAAGGAGGCCGCCGATGACCGGCGACAGCAGCCAGAGTCCGCCTAGCTCCGACCGCCGCGGGCTGATCGCCTTCTCCTGGCTGTGGGTGGGGGTGCCGCTCGCCTACGGGCTGTACGAGCTCGTGCGGAAGGCGACCCAGCTGTTCACCGGGTGACCGCGGATCCCGGACGGCCCCCGGGCCGCCCGGGGTCTGACGGAAGCCGACAAGCCTCACACCCGTTTCCTGTCGCTTCACCTGCCCCCGTACCGGTGAGTCACTGATCAGACTGGTGCATCCCGCACCCGAACCACCGAGGGGGACCCACCCATGATCGGCTCGCGCATCGTCGCCGTCGGCCACTACCAGCCCGCCCGGGTCCTCACCAACGAGGACCTGGCGGGCATGGTCGACACCAGCGACGAGTGGATCACGAGCCGGGTGGGCATCCGCACCCGTCACATCGCCGGCCCCGACGAACCGGTCGACGAGCTGGCCGCGCACGCCGCCGCCAAGGCACTGGCGGCGGCCGGCCGGACACCCGCCGAGATCGACCTCGTGCTGGTCGCCACGTCCACCGCCATCGACCGTTCGCCCAACATGGCCGCCCGCGTCGCGGCCCGCCTCGGCATGCCCGGGCCCGCCGTCATGGACATCAACGTGGTGTGCGCCGGCTTCACCCACGCCCTCGCCACCGCCGACCACGCCGTACGGGCCGGTGGCGCGAGCCGGGTGCTGGTCGTCGGCGCCGACAAGATGTCCGACGTGGCCGACTGGACCGACCGCACCACCTGCGTCCTCGTCGGCGACGGGGCGGGCGCCGCCGTGGTGGAGGCCTGCGCCCCGGGCGGGGAGGCGGGGATCGGGCCGGTGCTGTGGGGCTCCGTGCCCGGGATGGGACACGCGGTGCGGATCGAGGGGACGCCGCCGAGGTTCGCGCAGGAGGGGCAGAGCGTCTACCGCTGGGCGGCCACCCAGCTGCCGGTCGTCGCCCGCCAGGCCTGCGAGAAGGCGGGGCTGGCGCCCGAGGACCTCGCCGGGGTCGTCCTGCACCAGGCCAACCTGCGGATCATCGAACCCCTCGCACGCCGGCTCGGCGCCGTCAACGCCGTCGTCGCCCGCGATGTCACCGAGTCCGGCAACACCTCGGCCGCCAGCATCCCGCTCGCCTTCTCCAAGCTCGTCGAACAGGGCGCGGTGACGACCGGCGACCCGGTGCTGCTCTTCGGCTTCGGCGGGAACCTGTCGTACGCGGGACAGGTCGTGCGCTGCCCCTGAGTCCCGGATCGGTGTGACGAGGCCGACTCCGCCGCCCCCTGGCACTTCATGCGCCGTAGACTGTAGACGAAAGACAATCACTACCGGCGTTGCGGTGCACCGGCGTTCGCGGAGGTGCGCGGCACGGCCGAGGAGGGGGACCGCGATGTTGTCGACCGGACTGCCCCAGGGGGCGGTGCCCAGGCTCGAACGGCCCGGACCGCTGCGCGACCGGGTCTACGAGGCGCTGCTCGAACTCATCACCACCCGCGCCCTCCAGCCCGGCCAGCACCTCGTCGAGAGCGAACTCGCCGGTCACCTCGGTGTCTCCCGCCAGCCGGTGCGCGAGGCGCTGCAACGGCTCAACACCGAGGGCTGGGTCGATCTGCGGCCCGCGCAGGGCGCGTTCGTGCACGAGCCGACGGAGGAGGAGGCCGACCAGCTCCTCACCGTCCGTACGCTGCTGGAGGCGGAGGCGGCCCGGCTGGCCGCGGGCAACGCCGACGGCGCGGGCGTGGAGGCCCTGGAGGAGATCCTGGCCGAGGGCCTCGAGGCCGTCGACGCCGACGACGTGGACGCCGCCGTCGCCCTCAACGCCCGCTTCCACGCCAAGATCATGGAGCTGGCCGGGAACGCCGTGCTCGCCGAACTCGCCGCCCAGGTCGACCGGCGGGTGCGCTGGTACTACACACCCGTCGCCCGGCAGCGCGGCGGGCAGTCCTGGGTCGAGCACCGCGAGCTGATCGCGGCCGTCGCCGCCCACGACGGGCAACTGGCCACCCGGCTCATGCGCGAACACACCGAGCACACCCGGCGCTCGTACCACGCGCGCGCGCAGTCCTGAGCAGACCCGAGGGCACCTTTCACCCCGTTTTCCACCTGTTTCCGGGCATCCTCGTGCAGTCCTTTGTCCTGTGAGTGGAAAAAGTAGGGGGCAATTCCTGCGCGACTTCTTCCCACCTCCGGCAGCCGCTGCTAACTTCCCATCCGAAAGCACGCCACACACGTGGCCGGAATCCGGCACGCACAGGCCGATCGAGGCGGGGAGGGGCTCGTGAGACGTATGACAGCGCGACCCGCCAACGCCCACCAGGCGCGACTGCTCAGGCTGTTGCGCGACGGTGGACCCAACTCCCGTGCCCAGCTGGGCGACCAGGTCGACCTCTCCCGGTCGAAACTGGCCGTGGAGGTGGACCGGCTGCTGGAGACGGAACTCGTCGTGGCCGACGGACTCGCCGCCTCGCGCGGCGGCCGGCGCTCCCACAACATCCGCCTCAACCCGCACCTGCGTTTCCTCGGTGTCGACATCGGCGCGACCTCGGTCGACGTCGCCGTCACCAACGCCGAGCTGGAGATCCTCGGGCACATCAACCAGCCCATGGACGTACGCGAGGGACCGGTCGCGGTCTTCGAGCAAGTACTCGCCATGGCGGCGAAGTTGAAGGCCTCGGGGCTCGCGGAGGGGTTCGACGGCGCCGGCATCGGCGTCCCGGGCCCGGTCCGCTTCCCCGAGGGCGTCCCGGTGGCTCCGCCGATCATGCCGGGCTGGGACGGCTTCCCCGTGCGGGAGGCGCTCAGCCAGGACCTCGGCTGCCCGGTCATGGTCGACAACGACGTGAACCTGATGGCGATGGGGGAGCAGCACGCGGGCGTCGCCCGCACCGTGCACGACTTCCTCGTCGTCAAGATCGGTACCGGCATCGGCTGCGGCATCGTCGTCGGCGGTGAGGTCTACCGCGGTACGACGGGCAGCGCGGGCGACATCGGACACATCCAGGCCGTGCCCGACGGCCGTCCGTGCGCCTGTGGCAACCGGGGCTGCCTGGAGGCCCACTTCTCCGGCGCGGCCCTCGCCCGGGACGCCATGGAGGCCGCCGAACAGCGGCACTCCGCCGAACTCGCCGGCCGGCTGGAGGCGAACGGCACGCTCAGCGCCGTCGACGTCGCCGCCGCGGCCGCGGCCGGTGACGCCACCGCCCTCGATCTGATCCGCGAGGGCGGCAACCGCACCGGCCAGGTCATCGCCGGCCTGGTCAGCTTCTTCAACCCCGGCCTGGTGGTGATCGGCGGCGGGGTGACCGGCCTCGGCCACACCCTGCTCGCCGCGATCCGCACCCAGGTCTACCGCGGCTCGCTGCCCCTGGCCACCGGCAACCTGCCCATCGTGCTGGGTGAGTTGGGACCCACCGCCGGAGTCATCGGCGCGGCCCGGCTCATCAGCGACCACCTGTTCTCACCCGCGTAGGCGACCTCACCACTTCTTCGTCGCACCTGCTCCAGGCACCACCGCTCCACCGCATCCGCGCTCACGGCACCCGCCTCCACCGCACCTGCTCCCAGCACCCGCCTCCACCGCACGGAACAGTCCACCCGTACAGGCACGCCGCCGCCCTACCCCGCCCTGCCCGAAAACGCCTGCCCCGCAAGGGGATCGCCCTGACACCGGCCCGTACGCCCGCCGAGGGGAATCCGCATGGCACCACAACCACCGCTGCTCAGCATGTCCGGCATCACCAAGTCGTTCCCCGGAGTCCGGGCCCTGGACGGCGTCGACCTCGACGTCCAGGCCGGCGAAGTGCACTGCCTGCTCGGCCAGAACGGCGCCGGGAAGTCCACCCTGATCAAGGTGCTGGCCGGCGCCCACCAGCCCGACACCGGCACCATCCGCTGGCGCGGCGAGGACGTCACGCTGCGCTCGCCGATCGCCGCCATGCGCCTCGGCATCGCCACCATCTACCAGGAACTCGACCTGGTGGAGCACCTGTCGGTGGCCGAGAACGTCCACCTGGGCCACGAGCCGACCACGGCCGGCTTCGTCGTCCGCTCGGGAGCGGCGAAGGCGTCGACGGCGCAGTTGCTGAAACGGCTCGGGCACCCCGAGATCGACCCGGCCCGGCTGGTCGGCGAACTCTCGGCGGCGCACCAGCAGATCGTGTCCATGGCGCGGGCGCTCTCCCACGACGTACGGCTCATCGTGATGGACGAGCCGTCCGCCGCCCTCGACCCCGACGAGGTCGACAACCTCTTCCGCATCGTCGGCGACCTCACCGCCGACGGAGTCGCGGTCGTCTACATCTCGCACCGTCTGGAGGAGATCCGGCGCATCGGCGACCGGGTGACCGTGCTGAAGGACGGCCGGGCCGTGGCGGGCGGGCTGCCCGCGAAGTCGACGCCGACCCGCGAGGTCGTCGCGCTGATGACCGGACGCAACGTCGAGTACGTCTTCCCGGAGCGGCCCGCCGTCGCCCCGCGGGGCGAACCGGTGCTCACCGTCGAAGGGCTGTCCCGCCAGGGCGAGTTCGCCCCGCTCGACCTCCAGGTGCGCCCCGGGGAGATCGTCGGGCTCGCCGGACTGGTCGGCTCCGGGCGCTCCGAGATCCTGGAGACCGTCTACGGCGCCCGCAAGCCGGACACCGGCCGGGTCCTCGTCGACGGGCGCCCCCTGAGGCCGGGCAGCGTACGGGCCGCCGTGCGCGCCGGACTCGGGCTCGCCCCCGAGGAACGCAAGGCGCAGGCCCTGCTGATGCTGGAGTCCGTCACCCGCAATGTGTCGGTCTCCTCCATGTCCCGCTTCGCGAAGGCCGGCTGGATCGACCGCGGTGCCGAACTGGGGGCGGCCCGCGCGGCGGTCCGCGAGCTGTCCCTGCGGCCCGACAACCCCGACGTGCCCGTGCGCACCCTGTCCGGCGGCAACCAGCAGAAGGCCGTGCTCGCCCGCTGGCTGCTGCGCGGCTGCCGGGTGCTGCTGCTCGACGAACCCACCCGCGGCGTCGACGTGGGCGCCCGCGCCGAGCTCTACGCGGTCGTCCGCCGGCTGGCGGACGAAGGCCTCGCGGTGCTGCTGGTCTCCAGCGAGGTGCCCGAGGTGCTCGGTCTCGCCGACCGCGTCCTGGTGCTGCGCGAGGGCAGCGTCGTCCACACGGCGCCCGCCCGCGAGCTCGACGAACACCGTGTACTCGACCTGGTCATGGAAGGAAGCCCGGCGTCATGACGCAGCCCGTCTCCCCGCCGCGGGACAGCGCCCCCAAGGTGCCGTCGGCCGGCGAAACACCCGCCTGGCGCGCCGTGCTGTTCCGCGCCGACGTCCGCACGCTGTCGCTGCTCGGCGTGCTCGCCGTACTGATCCTCATCGGCGGCATCACCAAACCGGACGAGTTCCTGGACACCCGCAACCTCCAGCTCGTCCTCACCCAGGCCTCCGTCATCGGTGTCGTCACCGTCGGCATGACCTTCGTCATCATCTCCGGCGGCATCGACCTTTCGGTCGGCGCGATCGTCGCCCTCTCCTCGGTGTGGGCCACCACCGTCGCCACCCAGGAGTACGGCTTCGCGGGCATCCTCTTCACCGCCGTCCTCGTCGGACTGGGATGCGGCCTGGTCAACGGCGTGCTCATCGCGTACGGCGGGATGGTCCCGTTCATCGCCACCCTCGCCATGCTCGCCTCGGCCCGCGGTCTCGCCCTGCAGATCACCGACGGGCGGACGCAGATCGTCACCATCGACGGCGTCCTCGACCTCGGTGAGCGCGACTCCTACATCCTCGGTGTACCGCCACTGGTCCTGGTGTTCGCCGCCGTCACCGTCGTCGGCTGGCTGGTGCTCAACCGGACCACCTTCGGCCGCCGCACCGTCGCCGTCGGCGGCAACGCGGAGGCCGCCCGGCTCGCCGGCATCGACGTACGCCGCCAGCGGCTCTACCTCTACCTGCTGTCCGGGCTGTGCTGCGGCATCGCCGCCTTCCTGCTGATCGTGCTGGCCGGCTCCGGCCAGAACACCAACGGCAACCTCTACGAACTCGACGCCATCGCCGCCGCGATCATCGGCGGCACCCTGCTCACCGGAGGCCGCGGCACCATCGTCGGCTCCGTCCTCGGCGTCCTGATCTTCACCACGATCACCAACATCTTCGCCCTGAACAACCTGCAGAGCGACGTCCAGCAGATCGCCAAGGGCGCGATCATCGTCGCCGCCGTGCTGGTCCAGCGCCGTACCGCGAGCACGACCTGAAGAAGGGGTTCACCACCATGCCAGAGTTCACCAGCCGCAGAGGTCTTCTCTTCGGAGCGGCCGCCGTCTCCGCCGGCGTCCTCGTCACCGGCTGCACCAGCAACGAGTCCAGCGACGACGAGCCCGCCGCGAACGACCAGCCGGCCGCCGACGACAAGCCCGGCAAGCCGGTCACCATCGGCTTCGCCGGACCGCAGGCCGACCACGGCTGGCTCAACGCCATCAACGACAACGCCAAGAAGCGGGCGGAGAAGTACTCCGACGTCACCCTGGAGATCACCGAGGGCTCCAACGACACCGCCCAGCAGATCGGCCAGATCGAGACCCTCATCAACAAGAAGGTCGACGTCCTGGTGATCCTGCCCGCCGACGGCAAGGCGCTCACCCAGGTCGGGCTGAAGGCGATGCGCGCCGGCATCCCCGTCGTCAACCTCGACCGCATCTTCAACACCCCGCAGGCGTACCGCTGCTGGGTCGGCGGCGACAACTACGGCATGGGCCTCAACGCCGGCCACTACATCGGCGAGAAGCTCAAGGACAAGCCGGACGCCAAGGTCGTCGAGCTGGCCGGCCTGGACAACCTGGAGCTGACCAAGCAGCGCACCCAGGGCTTCGACGACGCGCTGAAGAACTACCCCAACATCAAGAAGGTGGCCCGCCAGGCCGCCGAGTTCACCGTCGAGTCCGGCCAGGCCAAGATGGCCCAGCTGCTCCAGGCCCAGTCGCAGATCGACGCGCTGTGGAACCACGACGACGACCAGGGCGTGGGAGCGCTGCGCGCCATCGAACAGGCCGGGCGCGACGAGTTCCTGATGGTGGGCGGCGCGGGCGCGCTCTCCGCTTTCGAGGCCATCAAGGCCGACAACGGAGTCCTGAAGGCCACCGTCCTGTACCCGCCGACGATGGCCGCCTCCGCGATCGACCTCGCCCGCGCCCTCGGCCAGGACAAGGGCGTCGGCGGCCTCGCGGAGTTCGAGATCCCCTCGACGGTGACCTGCTACTCGGCCGTCGTCGACAAGGAGAACATCGACAAGTACATGTCCACCGGCTTCAAGTGAGGAGCCCCGCCCCACGGGCCTGACCAGCCCCCCGGGCGGGGCCCACCCCCGCCCGCCACGACGACGAGGAGGACATCCGAATGGCACAGCCGCAAGCGTCCGACGGGGCGGAGACGGGGAAGCCACCGCTGCGCATCGGCATGGTCGGTTACGCCTTCATGGGTGCCGCCCACTCCCAGGGCTGGCGCACCGCGGGACGCGTCTTCGACCTGCCGCTGAGTCCCGACATGGCCGTGATCTGCGGCCGGGACGCCGACGCCGTGCGCGCGGCGGCCGACCGGCACGGCTGGGCGGAGACCGAGACGGACTGGCGCGCCCTGGTCGAACGGGACGACATCGACCTCGTCGACATCTGCACCCCCGGCGACAGCCACGCCGAGATCGCGCTCGCCGCGCTCGCCGCCGGCAAGCACGTGCTGTGCGAAAAACCCCTCGCCAACACCGTCGAAGAGGCCGAGGCGATGACCCGCGCCGCCGAAGAGGCCGGAGCACGGGGCCGGTTGGCGATGGTCGGCTTCAACTACCGCCGGGTCCCCGCGACCGCGCTGGCCCGGCGGATGGTGGCCGAGGGCCGGATCGGGAAGCTGCGGCACGTGCGGGTCGCGTATCTGCAGGACTGGCTGGTGGACCCGCAGTTCCCGCTGACCTGGCGGCTGCGCCGCGAGCACGCCGGCTCCGGTTCGCTCGGCGACCTCGGCGCGCACATCGTCGACCTGGCGCAGTACCTGGCCGGTGAGCGGCTGGCGGGCGTCTCCGCGCTCACCGAGACGTTCGTACGGGAGCGGCCGCTGCCCGGCGCCTCCACCAGCGGCCTGGCCGCCGTCTCCGCGGCCGGCACCGGTCAGGTCACCGTGGACGACGCAGCCCTGTTCACCGGGCGGTTCGCCTCCGGCGCCCTCGCCTCCTTCGAGGCCACCCGGTACGCCACCGGACGCAAGAACGCCCTGCGCATCGAACTCAACGGCGAGCGCGGTTCGCTCGCCTTCGACCTGGAGCGGCTCAACGAGCTGTCGTACCACGACGGCACCGAGCCGGGAACACACGCCGGCTTCCGCCGCATCCTCGTCACCGAACCCGACCACCCCTACCTCGAGGCATGGTGGCCGCCGGGCCACGGCCTCGGCTACGAGCACACCTTCGTGCACCAGGCGCGCGACCTGGTACACGCGGTCGCCGAGGGCCGTACGCCCGAACCCTCCTTCGCCGACGGGCTGCAGGTGCAGCGCGTCCTGGCGGCGGTGGAGGAGAGCGCCGAGAAGAACTCCGTCTACACACCGATCGCCGCCTGAGGAGGACGGATAGGGATGCCGCGCAACTTCACGCTGTTCACCGGCCAGTGGGCGGACCTGCCGCTGGAGGAGGTCTGTCGACTCGCCCGCGACTTCGGCTACGACGGTCTCGAACTCGCCTGCTGGGGCGATCACTTCGAGGTGGACAAGGCGCTCGCCGACCCGGCCTACGTCGCCGGCCGCCACCAGCTCCTGGAGAAGTACGGCCTGAAGTGCTGGGCGATCTCCAACCACCTGGTGGGACAGGCGGTGTGCGACGCCATCATCGACGAACGCCACCGGGCGATCCTGCCCGCCCGCATCTGGGGCGACGGCGAGGCCGAGGGCGTACGGCAGCGGGCCGCCGCCGAGATCAAGGACACCGCGCGCGCCGCGGCCCTCCTCGGCGTCGACACCGTCATCGGCTTCACCGGCTCCGCCATCTGGCACCTGGTCGCCATGTTCCCGCCCGCCCCCGAGTCGATGATCGAGCGCGGCTACGAGGACTTCGCCGAGCGGTGGAACCCGATCCTGGACGTCTTCGACGCCGAGGGCGTGCGGTTCGCGCACGAGGTCCACCCCAGCGAGATCGCCTACGACTACTGGACGACCGTACGCGCCCTGGACGCGGTCGGCCGCCGGCCGGCCTTCGGTCTCAACTTCGACCCCTCCCACTTCGTGTGGCAGGACCTCGACCCGGTCGGTTTCCTTCTGGACTTCCGTGACCGGATCTACCACGTCGACTGCAAGGAGGCCCGCAGACGCCTCGACGGGCGCAACGGCCGCCTCGGTTCCCACCTGCCGTGGGGCGATCCCCGGCGCGGCTGGGACTTCGTCTCCGCCGGCCACGGCGACGTCCCCTGGGAGGACGTCTTCCGCATGCTGCGCTCCATCGACTACCAGGGCCCCGTCTCCGTCGAATGGGAGGACGCCGGCATGGACCGGCTCCAGGGCGCCCCCGAGGCACTCACCCGCCTCAAGGCCTTCGACTTCGAGCCGCCCAGCGCGTCCTTCGACGCCGCGTTCAACAGCTGATCCGAGCGCCCGACCGCAGGTCGGGGACGGGGACCGGAGCATCTGCCGGTCCCCGGGTCCGGCCTGCCCGGATCCCGCTTTGTCCTGAGTTGGGAAAAAGTTCAACCGGTTCTGGTCCAAGGGGTGTTCGCCCCGGATGAACGCGGTTACCGTCCCTGAAGTGTTCAGGACACCCACGCCTCCGGGGTGACGGCGCACCCCGGCGCCCACACGCACCGCACGTCTTCGCACCCGTTCCGTACGGCTCCACTCCGTTCCCGGAGGAACTTCGTGCACAGAAGCAGACTCAAACCCCACCCCACCACGCGGCGTCCCGGCCTTCGCACCGGCCTCGCCCTCTTCACCGGCCTGCTGCTGGCCGTGGGCACCCCGGCGACCGTCGCCGGTGCCCACCCCGGCCACCCGGAGCACGACGAACCGGCCGCGGCGGAGGGGCAGTTCCAGCAGGTACCGCTCGCCAAGGGCGAGCCCGAGATGGGCGAGCCGATGTCGCTCGCCGTGCTCCCGAACCGCAGCGTCCTGCACACCTCGCGCGACGGCACCCTGCGCCTCACCGACCAGGGCGGCGTCACCAAGGTCGCCGGCAAGATCCCCGTCTACAGCCATGACGAGGAGGGTCTGCAGGGCGTCGGCATCGACCCGGACTTCGAGGACAACCGGGCGATCTACCTCTACTACGCCCCGCCGCTCGACACCCCCGCGGGCGACGCCCCCGAGACCGGTACCGCCGAGGACTTCAAGAAGTTCGACGGCGTCAACCGCCTCTCCCGCTTCGTCCTCAACGGCAACGGCACGCTGGACATGGCCAGCGAGAAGAAGGTCCTGGACGTCGCGGCCTCCCGCGGCACCTGCTGCCACGTCGGCGGTGACATCGACTTCGACGCCGAGGGCAACCTCTACCTGTCGACCGGCGACGACACCAACCCCTTCGCCTCCGACGGCTTCACGCCGATCGACGAGCGGCCCGACCGCAACCCGGCCTTCGACGCCCGCCGCAGTTCCGGCAACACCAACGACCTGCGCGGCAAGATCCTGCGCGTCAAGGTCGCCGAGGACGGCTCGTACACGATCCCGGACGGCAACCTCTTCGCCCCGGGCACCGAGAAGACCCGCCCCGAGATCTACGCGATGGGCTTCCGCAACCCGTTCCGGATGAGCGTCGACGACAAGACCGGCACCGTCTACGTCGGTGACTACGGCCCCGACGCCGGCGCCGCCGACCCGAACCGGGGCCCCGCGGGCCAGGTCGAGTTCGCCAAGGTCACCAAGGCCGCCAACTTCGGCTGGCCGTTCTGCACCGGCGACAACGACGCCTACGTCGACTACGACTTCGCCACCGGAGCCTCCGGCGAGAAGTTCGACTGCGCCGCCCCGAAGAACACCTCCCCGCACAACACCGGCCTCGTCGACCTGCCGCCCGCGCAGGCCGCCTGGATCCCCTACGACGGCGGCTCCGTACCCGAGTTCGGCAGCGGCTCCGAGTCCCCGATGGCCGGCCCGGTCTACCGCTACGACCCCGAGCTCGAGTCCTCGGTGAAGTTCCCCGAGGCGTACGACGGCGACTTCTTCGCCGGCGAGTTCGGCCGCCGCTGGATCAAGCGGATCGAGCAGACCGAAGACGGACCCGACGGCACGGTCGCGAAGATCAACGACTTCCCGTGGACCGGCACCCAGATCATGGACATGGAGTTCGGCCCCGACGGCGCGCTCTACGTCCTGGACTACGGCGTCTCCTGGTTCCAGGGCGACGAGAACTCCGCGCTGTACCGGATCGAGAACGCCGAGGACGGTTTCTCCCCGATCGCCGAGGTCGGCGCGGACCGGACGTCCGGCGCGGCCGGCCTGAAGGTCAGGTTCACCGGTACCGCCAAGGACGCCGACTCCCCGGACCTCACCTACAGCTGGGACTTCGGCGACGGCACCAAGGGCGAGGGACTCACCCCCACCCACAAGTACAAGAAGGTCGGCACCTACACCGCGACCTTCACCGCGAAGGACCCCGAGGGCAACACCGGCAACGCCAGCACCCGGATCGTGGTCGGCAACACCGAGCCCACGGTGAAGATCACCGTCCCGGGCAACGGCAGCCTGGCCGCCTTCGGCGAGCCCGTCCCGTTCAAGGTGACCGTCACCGACCCCGAGGAGACCGTCGACTGCTCCAGGGTCAAGGTCGCCTACAGCCTCGGCCACGACTCCCACGCCCACGAGCTGACCAGCGAGATGGGCTGTGAGGGCACCCTCAAGCCGCCCGCCGGGGACGGCGGTCACGACCCCAACGCCAACATCTACGGTGTTGTCGGCGCCAGCTACACCGACGGCGGCGCCAATGGCCAGGAGGCCCTGACCGGCACCGCGCGCACCGTGCTCCAGCCGCTGCACCGCCAGGCCGAGCACTTCGGCGCCCAGCAGGGCGTGTCGGTGATCGACAAGACCGGCGCCAACGGCGGCAAGACCGTCGGCGACATCAACGACGGCGACTGGATCTCCTTCAGCCCCTACCTGTTCAAGGGCCAGAAGAAGATGACCGTACGGGCCTCCTCCGGCGGCGCAGGCGGCTTCGTCGAGCTGCGCACCGGCTCGCCCACCGGCAAGCTGCACGGCTCGGCGTACATCCCGCCGACCGGCGGCTGGGAGACGTTCCAGGACGTCGACGTGCCGCTGCGGTCGCTGCCGAAGAAGACCACGGAGATCTACCTGGTCTTCCGGGGCGGCGACGGCGCGCTGTACGACGTGGACGACTTCGAGTTCTCCACCGAGCCGTTCAAGAAGGGCAAGAAGGTCCTGGTCTTCTCCAAGACGGCGGGCTTCCGGCACGACTCCATCCCGGAGGGCGTCGCCGCGCTGAAGGAGCTCGGCGCCCCGGCCGGCATCTCGGTCACCGCGACCGAGGAGGCCGGACAGTTCACCACGGCCAACCTCGCCAAGTACGACGCGGTGGCCTTCCTCTCCACCACCGGTGACGTCCTCGACGCCGACCAGCAGAAGGCGTTCGAGAACTACGTCAAGAACGGCGGCGGCTACATGGGCATCCACGCCGCCGCCGACACCGAGTACGACTGGGAGTTCTACGGCGGTCTCGTCGGCGCCTACTTCGACTCGCACCCGGCCATCCAGAAGGCCACCGTGCGCGTCCACGACCACGACCACCCGTCCACCGCGCACCTGGACGACGCGTGGGAGCGCACCGACGAGTGGTACAACTACCGCACCAACCCGCGTGAGCAGGCCAAGGTCCTCGCCACCCTCGACGAGACGACCTACGACGGCGGCTCCATGAAGGGTGACCACCCGATCGCCTGGTGCCAGAGCTACGGCGGCGGCCGGTCCTTCTACACCGGCGGCGGCCACACCAAGGAGTCGTACGCCGACGAGGCGTTCCGCAACCACCTGCTCGGCGGCCTGCGGTACGCCACCGGCCAGGTGAAGGCGGACTGCAAGCCGGACAAGGGCTACCGGGAGATCTTCAACGGCCGGACCCTGGACGGCTGGAAGCAGGCCGGCCCCGGCAAGTTCGACGTCAAGGACGGCACCCTGGTGTCCGAGGGCGGCATGGGGCTGCTCTGGTACCAGGCCAAGGAGCTGGAGTCGTACTCCCTCACGCTCGACTGGAAGATGCGGGGCGACGACAACTCCGGGATCTTCGTGGGCTTCCCGGCCTCCGACGACCCCTGGTCCGCGGTGAACAAGGGCTACGAGATCCAGATCGACGCCACGGACGCGGCCGACCGCACCACGGGCTCCGTCTACTCGTTCAAGTCGGCGAACATCAAGGCCCGTGACCAGGTCCTGCGGCCGCCCGGCCAGTGGAACTCCTACGAGATCAAGGTCCAGGGCGAACGCCTCCAGGTGTTCCTCAACGGAGTCAAGATCAACGACTTCACCAACAAGGACCCCCAGCGGAGCCTGACCGACGGCTACATCGGTCTCCAGAACCACGGAGCCGCCGACCAGGTCTCCTTCCGCGACATCCAGCTGAAGGAACTGCCCTCCTAAGGGCCCCGGAACGGCGGCGGGCGGAGGACGCCGGACCTCCGCCCGCCGTCCCGCCGGGCCCGCGCCCGGCACCCCGCTCGTCCCCTTCCGGCGCTCGCACCGGGTTCGCGTACGACAAGGAGGCTGCCCATGTCCGCCGAACCGTCCCTCCCCACCCCCTCCCCGGCCCCCCGCTTCGGCGTCTGGCTCATCGGGGCGCGCGGATCCGTCGCCACGACCGCGATCGCGGGCTGCGCCGCCGTCGCCGCCGGGCTCCACCCGCCGACCGGCATGGTCACCGAGACCCCCGGCTTCACCTCCTGCGGTCTGCCCCCGTTGTCGTCCCTCGTCTTCGGCGGTCACGACACCGTCGACTGCCCGCTGCCCAAACGTGCCGAGCACCTCGCCGACGGCGGCGTCCTGCCGCACGGCCTGCCGTCCGCCGTGCACGCCGAACTCGTCGCCGCCGACCGGGAGATCCGGCCCGGCGGCCCCCCGCCCGGTGACACCGACCGCACCCAGGACCAGTGGATCGACGTGTTCGCGGCCGACATCCGCGACTTCGTGCGCCGCCAGGACCTCGCGGGCGCCGTCGTGATCAACGTCGCCTCCACCGAGCCGGCCCCCACCGACGGCTCCCTGCCGCCCAGCTCCCTCTACGCGGCGGCCGCCCTGCGCGCCGGCTGCCCCTACGTCAACTTCACCCCATCCACGGGCCTGCACCACCCGGAGCTGGCCGCGCTCGCCGCGTCCTCGGGCCTGCCGTACGCGGGCCGCGACGGCAAGACCGGGCAGACCCTGCTGCGCTCCGTGCTCGGCCCGATGTTCCTGCAGCGCGCCCTCGCCGTGCGCGCCTGGTCCGGTACGAACCTCCTGGGCGGCGGCGACGGCGCCGCCCTCGCCGACCCCGCTGCCGCCGCCGCCAAGAACGCCGGCAAGGAACGCGTCCTCGCCGACACCCTCGGCACCACCCCCGAGGGCGAGGTCCACATCGACGACGTGCCCGCGCTCGGCGACTGGAAGACGGCCTGGGACCACATCGCCTTCGACGGCTTCCTCGGCGCCCGCATGGTCCTGCAGACCACCTGGCAGGGCTGCGACTCGGCCCTTGCCGCCCCCCTCGTCCTGGACCTGGCCCGGCTGACCGTCCGCGCCCGGCGGAAGGGTCTGACCGGCCCGCTGAGCGAGCTCGGCTTCTACTTCAAGGACCCGGTCGGGGACGGCCCGTCGTCCCTGGCCGAGCAGTACACGGAGCTGAGGCGCTTCGCCGAGCGTCTGACCCCCGACGCCGACGCCGACGCCGACGCCGACGCACACGGGACGCACCGATGAGCCGCCCGGCGCCCGGCCCCCGGAACACGCCGGCACCGGGCGATCCCGCGCAGGACACGCGTGGGCGGGGCGCGCCCGCGTGGGGCGCGCCCGCACCGGGAGGGGTCGCACCGGGCGGGGTCGCGTCGGCAGACGGCGCGTGCCCCGGTGACGGTGCCTCGCCCCCCGCGGGCACAGCGTCCCGCACTGCCCGCGCTGCCCGCCCTGACTCGGGCCGTGCGGGTGCCTGGGCGGAACTGCTGCGGCTGCCCGCGCTGTTCACCGTGCCCGGCGACGCTCTCGCCGGCGCGGCGGCGGCCGGTGCGCGTCCCGGGACCCGCACCCTGCTCGCGATCGGCTCCTCCCTGTGCCTGTACGAGGCCGGCATGGCCCTGAACGACTGGGCGGACCGCGCCGAGGACGCCGTGGAGCGCCCGCACCGTCCGCTGCCCTCCGGCCGCATCCGTCCGGCCGCCGCCCTCACCGTCGCCGGTGCCCTCACCGGCGCCGGACTGGCGCTCGCCGCCGGTGCGGGACGGCCCGCCCTCGCGGTGGCCGCGCCCCTGGCGGCGACCGTCTGGGCCTACGACCTCGCCCTGAAGCACACGCCCGCCGGTCCCGTGGCCATGGCCGCCGCCCGCGGACTCGACCTGCTCCTGGGCGCCGCGGCCACCGGCGGCGGCACCCGCGCCGCACTGCCCTCCGCCGCGCTGCTCGGCAGCCACACCCTCGCGGTCACGGCCGTGTCCCGCCGGGAGACCACCGGCGGCTCGGCCCTGGCCCCGCTGGCGGCCCTCGCGACGACGGGGGTGCTGACCCGGCTGGTCACCCACCGCCGCACCCGACCCCCGGCAGGCCGGCGGGCAGCAGCCGCCCCCGGCCTGCCGGGCTCCGGCCCGGCCGAGGGAACGCACCCGACTCCCGGCGCCCTCGCCACCGCCCTGGGCGTCGCCTACGCAGCCACGGCCGCCCGACCCTACGTCCACGCCGTGCTCAACCCGTCACCCCCGCTCACCCAACGCGCCGTCGGCGGCGGCATCCGCGCCACCATCCCGCTCCAGGCCGCGCTCACCGCCCGTTCCGGCGCGACCGCCACCTCCCTCCTGGTCGCGGCCCTGGCCCCGGCCGGCCGGATGTTCGCGAGAAGGGCCGGAATGAGGAAGGTGAGCATCACATGAGCCATAACCCGAACCAGGACGCGGGCCGGGACGCCACCGGGGACGGTGGTGTCCCGGCCCGGGAGGCGAGCGGGGACGTGGGCGGTCGCCCGGCCAGGCACGTGAGCCGGGAGGCGAGCGGGGAGGGCCGTGTTCCGGCCCGGGACGCGGGCGTGGACCCGGTCCCGATTCCGGCCCGGGACACGAGCCGGGACGCGGGCGCGGACCCGGCCCAGGACGTGAGCCGGGACGAGAACCGGAGCGCCCGCGCGCCTCTCCGCTTCGGCTACGGCACCAACGGCCTCGCCGACCTCCGCCTCGACGACGCCCTCGCCCTCCTCGCCGACCTCGGCTACGACGGCGTGGGCCTGACCCTCGACCACATGCACCTCGACCCGCTCGCCCCGGACCTCGCCGCCCGCACCCGCAGGGTCGCGCACCGGCTGGACGAGCTCGGGCTCGGCGTCACCGTGGAGACCGGCGCCCGCTATGTGCTCGACCCCCGCCGCAAGCACGGTCCGTCGCTGCTGGACGCCGACCCGGACGACCGCGCCCGCCGCGTCGGCCTCCTCCTGCGGGCGGTCCGTGTCGCCGCCGACCTCGGCGCGCACGCCGTGCACTGCTTCAGCGGCATCGTCCCCGACGACACCGACGAGGACACCGCCTGGAAACGCCTCACCGAGACGCTCACCCCCGTCCTGGACGCCGCCGCCACCGCCGGCGTCCCCCTCGCCGTCGAACCCGAACCCGGCCACCTTCTCGCCACCCTCGCCGACTTCCACCACCTGCGCCGCACGCTCGGCGACCCCGAGCCCCTCGGCCTCACCCTGGACATCGGCCACTGCCAGTGCCTCGAACCCCTCCCTCCCGCCGACTGCGTACGCGACGCCGCCCCCTGGCTGCGCCACGTCCAGATCGAGGACATGCGCCGGGGCGTCCACGAACACCTTCCCTTCGGCGACGGCGAGATCGACTTCCCGCCCGTCCTCGAGGCCCTCGCCGCCACCGGCTACCAGGGCCTGACGGTCGTCGAACTGCCCCGCCACTCCCACGCGGGCCCCCACTTCGCCGCCCACTCCCTCCCGTTCCTCCGCCGGGCCGCGGCGGCGTCCCCCCTCACGCACCGCTCGGGCGAGCCCTCCGCCACCCACTGAAGGGAGCCACACCCATGACGCAGCCACACGCCACCCACGTCACCCCCACCCCCCAGGACGCGGATGGCACCCCCGCCGGGCACGGCCCCCAGGGCACCACCCCCGCCCATGTCCCGCCCGCCGACCTGCGCGCCGCCCTCACCGCCGAGCTCGGCGGAGCCGCCCGCGCCTGGCTGGACCAGGCCCTCGACGAGGCCGCCGCCCACCCCGGCGCCCACGGCCCCATCTCGGTGTGGGAGCTGCGCCTCGCCGAGGCCGGCCGCCGCTGCGGACCCGCCCACGCCGACGCCGCCCGGGTCCTCGTCCTGCACGCCGCCCGCGCCGACACGGATGCCCTGAGCCGGGTCTACTCCCAGGGCACCGCCGACGAACGCCGCGCCGTCCTGCACGCGCTGCCCCACCTCGTGCCCGGCCCGGACGCCCTCCCGCTCGTCGAGGACGCCCTGCGCACCAACGACACCCGGCTTGTCGCCGCCGCCCTCGGCCCGTACGCCGCCCGGCACCTCGACACCCACCAGTGGCGGCACGCCGTACTGAAGTGCCTGTTCACCGGCGTCCCCGTCGACCGTGTGGCGGACCTGGACCGCCGGGCCCGCGGAGACGACGAACTCTCCCGCATGCTCGCCGACTACGCCGCCGAACGCACCGCCGCGGGCCGCACCGTCCCCGAAGACCTGCACCGCGTCCTGGCCCTGACCGAGTCCGAGCCTCCCGCGCCCGGCACCGCCGACCCCCACGGCAAGGAGTCCTGATGCGCATCTTCGACCCCCACATCCACATGACCTCCCGGACCACCGACGACTACGAGGCCATGCATGCCGCCGGCGTCCGCGCCGTCGTCGAACCCTCCTTCTGGCTGGGCCAGCCCCGCACCTCTCCCGACTCCTTCCGCGACTACTTCGACGCCCTGCTCGGCTGGGAACCCTTCCGGGCCGCCCAGTACGGCATCGCCCACCACTGCACCATCGCCCTCAACCCCAAGGAGGCGAACGACCCCAGGTGCCTGCCCGTCCTCGACGAACTGCCCCGCTATCTGGTCAAGGACCGGGTGGTGGCGGTCGGCGAGATCGGCTACGACTCGATGACGCCCGCCGAGGACACGGCCCTGGCCACCCAGCTCCAGCTGGCCGCCGACCACGGCCTGCCCGCCCTCGTGCACACCCCGCACCGCGACAAGCTGACCGGCCTGCGCCGCACCCTGGACGTGGTCCGCGAGTCCGCACTGCCGACGGACCGGGTGCTGGTCGACCACCTCAACGAGACCACCGTCGAGGAAGCCAGGGACAGCGGAGCCTGGCTCGGCTTCTCCGTCTATCCGGACACCAAGATGGACGAGGCCCGGATGGTCGCCCTGCTGCGCGAGTACGGCCCGGAAAAGGTCCTGGTGAACTCCGCCGCCGACTGGGGGAGAAGCGACCCGCTCAAGACCCGCAAGGTCGGAGACCTGATGCTCGCCGAGGGCTTCACGGAGGACGACGTGGACCGGGTGCTGTGGCGCAACCCTGTCGCCTTCTACGGGCTCAGCGGGCGACTGGAACTGGACGTGACCTCGGCCGACGCCACGCACGAGGGCAACTCCATCCTGCGCGGCGGGGCGTGAGCCATGCGCTTCCGCCACCCCGACGGCTCCACCGTCCACCTCGCCTACTGCACCAACGTGCACCCCGCCGAAACCCTGGACGGTGTCCTCGCCCAGCTCCGCGACCACTGCGAGCCGGTCCGCCGCCGCCTCGGCCGGGACAGGCTCGGCATCGGTCTGTGGCTCGCCAAGGACGCCGCGCACGCCCTCGTCACCGACCCCGCCGCCCTGCGCGGACTGCGCTGCGAACTCGAACGGCGCGGCCTGGAGGTCGTCACCCTCAACGGCTTCCCCTACGAGGGCTTCGGCGCCGAAGAGGTCAAGTACCGCGTCTACAAACCGGACTGGGCCGACCCCGGGCGCCTGGAGCACACCACCTCCCTGGCCCGCGTCCTCGCCGGACTGCTCCCCGACGACGTCACCGACGGCAGCATCTCCACCCTGCCCCTCGCCTGGCGCACCGCCTACGACGAGCAGCGCGCACGGACGGCCCACGCCGCCCTGCGCACCCTCGCCGAACGCCTCGACGCCCTCGAGGAGCTGACCGGACGCTCCATCCGCGTCGCCCTGGAACCGGAACCCGGCTGCGTCGTCGAGACCACCCGTGACGCCATCGCCCCGCTCACCGCGATCGCCCACGACCGCGTCGGCATCTGTGTCGACACCTGCCACCTCGCCACCTCCTTCGAAGACCCGCACACCGCTCTGGACGACCTCACCCGGGCCGGTGTGCCCGTGGTCAAGTCCCAGCTCTCCGCCGCCCTGCACGCCGAACAACCCCACCTCCCCGAGGTCCGCGAGGCCCTGGCCGCCTTCGCCGAACCCCGCTTCCTGCACCAGACCCGCACCTCCACCCTCGCCGGCCTGCGCGGCACCGACGACCTCGACGAAGCCCTGGCCGGCGACGCCCTGCCCGACGGGGCTCCCTGGCGCTCCCACTTCCACGTCCCGCTGCACGCGGCTCCCACCGCGCCCCTCACCTCCACGCTGCCCGTACTGAAGTCCGTGCTGACCCGGCTCGTCGGCGGCCCGCACCCGCTCACCCGCCACCTCGAGGTCGAGACCTACACCTGGCAGGCCCTCCCGCCCGAGCTGCGCCCCCGCGGCCGCACCCAGCTCGCCGACGGCATCGCCGCCGAACTCACCCTGGCCCGCGACCTCCTGACGGACCTCGGCCTGAAGGAACTCCCATGACCGACCCCACCCCCCTGCTCGTCCTCGACGTCGTGGGCCTCACCCCCCGTCTCCTCGACCACATGCCCCACCTCAAGACACTCGGCCAGTCCGGCTCCCGTGCCCCGCTCGGCACCGTCCTGCCCGCCGTCACCTGCGCCGCCCAGTCCACCTTCCTCACCGGCACCATGCCCTCGGAGCACGGCATCGTCGGCAACGGCTGGTACTTCCGCGAACTCGGCGACGTGCTGCTGTGGCGGCAGCACAACGGCCTCGTCGCCGGCGACAAGCTCTGGGACGCCGCCCGCCGCGCCCACCCCGGCTACACCGTCGCCAACATCTGCTGGTGGTACGCCATGGGCGCCGACACCGACATCACCGTCACCCCCCGTCCGGTCTACTACGCCGACGGCCGCAAGGAACCCGACTGCTACACCCGGCCGCCCGCCCTGCACGACGAACTCACCGGGAAACTCGGCACCTTCCCCCTGTTCCACTTCTGGGGCCCCGGCGCCGACCTGGTCTCCAGCCAGTGGATCATCGACGCCACCCGCCACATCATGCGCACCCGCCACCCCGATCTGACCCTGTGCTACCTCCCTCACCTCGACTACGACCTGCAGCGCTTCGGCCCCGACGACCCGCGTTCCCTGAAGGCGGCCGCCGACCTCGACGCCGCCCTGGCCCCGCTGCTCGACGACGCCCGCGCCGAGGGCCGTACCGTCGTCGCCCTGTCCGAGTACGGCATCACCCGCGTGAACCGGCCCGTGGACATCAACCGCGCCCTGCGCCGCGCCGGCCTTCTCGAGGTCCACACCCAGGACGGCATGGAGTACCTCGACCCGATGGCCTCCCGCGCCTTCGCGGTCGCCGACCACCAGCTGGCCCACGTCTACGTGCGCCGTCCCGAGGACCTCGACGCCACCCGCGCCGCCCTCGAAGGGCTGCCCGGTATCGAGCGACTCCTCGACGACGAGGGCAAGAAGACCCACCACCTCGACCACCCGCGCGCCGGCGAACTCGTCGCCGTCGCCGAACCCGACGCCTGGTTCACGTACTACTACTGGCTCGACGACGACCGCGCGCCCGACTTCGCGCAGCTCGTCGAGATCCACCGCAAACCCGGCTACGACCCGGTCGAACTCTTCATGGATCCCCTCGACCCCTACGTCAAGGTCAAGGCGGCCACCGCACTGGCGCGCAAGAAACTCGGCATGCGCTACCGCATGGCGGTCGTGCCCCTGGACCCCTCACCTATTCGCGGCAGCCACGGCCGCCTCCCCGCGAGCGACGACGACGGTCCGCTCCTCATCTGCTCCACCCCCCGCGCTGTCGGAGACCGCGTCGCGGCCACCGATGTCAAACAACTCCTGCTCCGGCTGGCCGGACTCGCCTGACGCACCACCCGGTACGTCCTCCGAGATCCGACTACCGAGAGTGAAACACACGGCACTGACAACGGCCGGCCCCGGCGGGACCGGAGCCGGCCACGACCGAGAAGGCAGGCCACTCGTGACCCTGTACTCCGACCCCTCCCGCACCGAGGCCACCGCCGCCGACGCCCCGGACGAGGGACTGCGCCGCACCCTCGGTGTGGACCGGCGCCGTTTCCTCAGCACCTGCACCGCCGTGGCGGCCGGAGCCGTCGCCGCCCCCGTCTTCGGCGCAGCCCCCGCCCTGGCCCACGACCGGGACAGAGACCACGACCACGGGCACGGGCACGGGCAGGTGCTCGTCCCGGCGCACAAGCGCGGCATCATCCTCTACACCGTCCGTGACGCCACCGCCCGCGACCCGCTCGCCACGGACCTGCCCTCCGGCTTCCGCGAGGTGTTCAGGCAGCTGGCCCGCCACGGCTACCGCCAGGTGGAGTTCGCGGGCTACCGCCAGCACGCGAACGCGCCCGGCGGCGACAACCTGGAATCCGTCGAGGGCGCCAGGCTGCTGCGCCGCTGGCTCGACGACTACGGTCTGCGCGCCCAGGGCAACCACGGCTTCATCCCGTCCTCCTGGCCGCTGACCACGTCGGACCTGGACACCTTCAAGAAGCACCTCGAGATCGCCAACATCCTCGGCATGGACCACATGGGTACCGGTGGCGACCCCACCGGCAGCTCCTACCGCGCCGACTGGGACGTGGCCGCCGACAAGTGGAACGCCCTCGGCGCGATCGCCCGCCGTGAGGGCATCAAGCTCTACACCCACAACCACGACAGCGCCTACGGCTTCCTGCTCGACGGCGGCCCGCTGGACGACCAGGGCCGGCCGACCCGCAGCTCCGGCATCCGGAAGCTGGAGTACTTCCTGAGGATCACCGACCCGAGGGCGGTCTGGCTGGAGATGGACATCTTCTGGGCGCACGTCGCCCAGTACAAGTTCCACACCTACACCGCCCACGACGGCTCCACCCGGAAGAACGTCTTCGACCCGGCCGGACTGGTCGCCCGCAACAACAAGCGCTACCCGCTGTTCCACGCCAAGGACGGTGTCGTCAGCACGACCAACGGCATGGGCTACGACATGGTGCCCTTCGGGACCGGCGTCATCGACTACACGACGTTCTTCTCGCGGGTCGGAGAGCGGAACTACCACAACCCGATGGTCGAGGACGACAACTCCCCGAGCGCCACCGACCCCGCGCAGTCGCTGCGTGAGGCCAAGATCAGCTACGACAACATGGCGGCCCTGCGCAAGCGGCGCCGCTGACCCGGAACCCGGACCGGGGGGGCCCCCCCCCGGGGGGGGGGGGGGGGGCCCCCCGCCCGGGGGGGGGGGGGGCGGGGCGGGCCACCCCCCCCCCCCCCCCGGGGGGGGGGGGGGGGCCCAACAACCCCCCCCCCCCCCCACAAAAAATATGGTGATAAGAAGAAAAAAAAAAAAAAGGGG
>NZ_JBIRTN010000021.1:162202-173647 GCF_044334705.1 Streptomyces sp. NPDC020731 | reverse complement strand
AGCCGACTTCGAGTGCACCGCGTGCGGCTTCACCGCCAACGCCGACCACGTCGGCGCGCTGAACGTCCTGCACAGGGCCGGGCCGGCCCTCTGCGCCGGTGCTTAGCCACCGACACAGGAAGCCCGCCGCTTCAGCGGTGGGTGGAGTCACGGTTGCTCTCCGGCCGCGGCACGGGCATCGGCCGGAGGGACCGATCCGCGGACCCTCCCTGTCCGTCCGCAGGGCGACCCGTACTCCTCAGGCAGGAGGGGCCGCCCCTCGCCGCCCCTTAGGGGTTCGGGTGAAAAGGGTTTGGAGCGCACCGGTCCGGCGCCCTAGAATCTCCGCTCCTGTCCGCCTCCCCTCACGGAGCGCCGCCGCCCGGACGGAAACCGGCCGGCATTTCGCCGCAGCAACCCCAGCAGCAGGCCCCCGGAGGCACCCCCTTGTCCGCGTCCACGCCGGTAGACCAGCCCGCAGACGGTCCCGCGACCACCCCCGTAGACGACCCGCTCACCCGCGAGCGCGCCCATCTCTCCGCGTCCCGTTCCGCACTGCGCGCGATGCGCGAGGACGTCGAGGCCCTCGACATCAGGGACGTCACCGCGAACTGGGTCAACGCGGCCGTGCTCGAGCACCAGATCGGGGAGCGGATCAAGGCGCTGGCCGACCTCAGCGGCACCCCGCTGTTCTTCGGCCGCCTCGACTACCTGCACTCCCCCGGCGCCGAGCAGGCGGAAGGCGCGGAAGGGGAACGCTTCTACATCGGGCGCCGGCACGTGCACGACGCGGACGGCGACCCGATGGTGATCGACTGGCGTGCGCCGGTGTCGCAGCCGTTCTACCGGGCCTCCAAGAAGGACCCGCTGGACGTCGCGCTGCGCCGCCGCTTCGGCTACACCGGCGGCGACCTCACGGCGTACGAGGACGAGCACCTCTCCGACCCCGCCGCCGTGACATTTTCCGGCTCCGCCGGGGGGACCACCACCAGCAAACTGCTCCAGCAGGAGATCGAGCGTCCGCGTGTCGGCCCGATGCGGGACATCGTCGCCACGATCCAGCCCGAGCAGGACGAGATCGTACGGTCCGGGCTGTCCGGCAGCGTGTGCGTGCAGGGAGGGCCGGGCACCGGGAAGACCGCCGTCGGCCTGCACCGGGTCGCCTATCTCCTCTACGCCCACCGCGAGCGGCTGGCCCGCACCGGCACGCTGGTCGTCGGCCCGAACCGCTCCTTCCTGCACTACATCGAGCAGGTGCTCCCCGCGCTGGGCGAACTCACGGTCGCGCAGGCCACGGTGGACGACCTGGTGGCGCACGTGGAGGTACGCGGGACGGACGACGCGGCGGCGGCGGTGGTCAAGGGCGACGCCCGGATGGCACGGGTCCTGCGGAAGGCCCTCTACTCCCACGTCACGATGCCCACCGAGCCGGTCATGGTCGTGCGCGGCTCACGCCGCTGGCGGATTCCGGCGCACGAACTGGGGGAGATCGTGCAGCAGTTGCTGGACCGCGACATCCGCTACGGGGCCGCCCGCGACGCCCTCCCGCAGCGCATCGCGCACGCCGTGCTGGTGCAGATGGAGCGGGCGGGCGAGGCACCGGACGACAGGGTCCAGGACGCGGTGGCCCGCAACACCGCGGTGAAGGCCGCGGTGAAGACGGTCTGGCCGGCCGTCGACCCGGCGAAACTGGTGCTCCGGCTGCTGAGTGACCCGGAGTTCCTGGCGGAGCACGCGGAGGGCCTGCTCGACGAGCAGGAGCGGAAGACGATCCTGTGGGCCAAGCCCGCGCGGTCGGTGAAGTCGGCGAAGTGGTCGGCGGCGGACGCGGTGCTGATCGACGAGGCGGCCGACCTCATCCGGCGCACGCACTCCCTCGGGCACGTGGTGCTCGACGAGGCGCAGGACCTGTCCCCCATGCAGTACCGGGCGGTGGGCCGCCGCTGCACGACCGGTTCGGCGACCGTCCTCGGCGACCTGGCCCAGGGCACCACCCCGTGGGCGACCCGCAGCTGGGAGGAGGCGCTGGGACACCTGGGCAAGCGGGAGGCGGTGACCGAGGAACTGACGGCCGGTTTCCGCGTCCCGACGGACGTCATCGCCTACGCCTCCCGGCTGCTCCCGCACATCGCGCCGGGGCTGACCCCGGTGGCGTCGATCCGCGAGAACCCGGGCTTCTTCGAGGTGCGCCGGGCCGAAGGGGCGGGCGACGTGGTCGCCGCGTGCCGCGAACTGCTGCGCAACGAGGGCTCGGTGGGCCTGATCGCGGCGGACACCCGGGTCCCGGAGCTGGCGGAGGAACTGACGGCCGCGGGGATCGGCCACATCCCCCCGGGCGAGGAGACGACGTACGACACCCGCCTGACCCTGGTCCCGGCCTCCCTGGCGAAGGGCCTGGAGTACGACTACGTGGTCCTCGACGAACCCCGTGCCGTGGTCGACGCCGAACCCGACGAACGCACCGGCCTGCGCCGCCTCTACGTCTCCCTGACCCGAGCGGTATCGGGCCTGATCGTGACGCACAGGACGGACCTGCCCCCTCAACTCGGCTGACCACACCCACGTACCGCGGACAGTCCGCCCCGCCACCGCGGGACAGCCCGCCCCGCCACCGCGGGCAGTCGTGCCGCAGGGCGCCACGGATGGGCGCGCCGACACCCCGCCCCGCCACCGCAGGCAGTCCGCCCCGTCACCGCGGGACAGCCCGCCCCGCCACCGCGGGCAGTCGTGCCGCAGGGCGCCACGGATGGGCGCGCCGGCACCCCGCCCCGCCACCGCAGGGCATCCCGCCCCGTCACCGCGGGCAGTCGTGCCGCAGGGCGCCACGGATGGGCGCGCCGGCACCCCGCAAGCGCCGGGCCGCGCGACCCACCCCCGCCCAGCGGCGAACCCGCCCAGCCCGACGCCCGGTGACAAGGGAGCGAACGCTCAGCCCCCCAGCACCCGCCGCCACTCCGCGACGGCCTCCGCCGAGACCGGCCCGTCCCAGCCACGAGGCCGGGCCGCTCCGCCGATGTGGAAGGCGTCGATGCCGGCCTCCAGCAGCAACGGCACATGCTCCAGCCGCAACCCGCCACCCACCAGCAACCGCTGCTCGTACCCCGGTTCCCCCCGCCGCCGCGCCTCCGCGAGCAGGGTCGGCAGCCCGGCGTCCACCCCGTCGGCCGCCCCGGCCGTCAGGTAGGTGTCGAGGCCGGGGAAGTCCGCGAGCTGCTTGCGCAGGGCGTCCCGGTCGGCGGCCCGGTCGATGGCCCGGTGGAACGTCCACCGGCAGCCCTCCAGCTCGCGGGCGACCCGCTCCACCGCGCCCAGGTCCACCCCGCCGTCCGGGTCGAGGAACCCGAGCACGAACTCCTCGGCCCCGGCCTCGCGCATCGTGCGCGCGGCCGCCACCAGCCGCTCGGCGGACCCCGCCGCGAACCCGTCCGCCAGCCGCAGCATCACCCGTACCGGAATGTCCACGGCCGCCCGGATCCCCGCGACGGTCTCCGCCGCCGGCGTCAGCCCGTCCGCCGCCATGTCGGTCACCAGCTCGAGGCGGTCCGCACCTCCGGCCTGGGCGGCCACCGCGTCCTCGACGTCGAGGGCGATCACCTCCAGGACTGCACGCTTGCTCATGGGACCCCATTCCTCGGCATCAGACGGCGACTACAGGTCTAGTCCAATCCAAGCCTACGCCCGACCGCCCGCCCGCCCGGGGCCGCCCCGCCCCTGCGCTCACCCCCCGAAGATGTTCAGCTCCGCGGCCTCCACCCCGGCCAGCTCGTACGCGGCCCCGTCCACCGGACGCCCCGCGTACAGCCGTACGAGCGTCGGCCCGTCGCCGATGTAGCGGGCCGGGGGACGTTCCCCCGTGGTGTCGCCCAGGCGCAGCGGCTCGTCGGTGTCGTCGAGGTCGGCGTGCAGCGGGAGGTGGCCCTTCCGGCCGGTCACCTGGCCCAGCAGGGTGAGCGCGTACGGCAGCCCCGCGCCCGCGTACGCGCCCGGCTCACCGAGTGCGACCCGTACGTCCCCGGCGTGCACCCACTCGCCCAGCGCGAGCTTGTCCAGCGCCCCGCCCGCCCCGGCGATCACGGGCCCCGCCCCGGTCATCCCGCGCTCCAGCTCGTCGACGACCCGGGCGTTCGTCCACCCGGCCCGCTCGGCGATGTCGCGCTCATTGCTCTCGGGCGAGAACACCCCCTTCTCGTACCGGCTCTCCAGAACCCGTGTGAACGCGGCCGAGCAGTGCGCCAGCACATCCCGCACCGTCCACCCCGGACACGCCACGACCGGCAACGCGAAGTCCGCGTCGTCACGCCCCCGCAGCAGCGGGATCAGCGCGTCCCGCTCGACGGTCAGCAGCCGCCCGGGCAGTTCGGGGTCTCGTACGTTCTGCACATCCGCAGGAGTCGTCATGCCGTCCACGCTAGTGCGGCGAGGGGCTTGCCGACGTCCCCCGGCACCGGCAAGCCCCGTCCGGACGTCCGCGTCGGGCCGCCCGGACGGGAAGGGAGCGGCGGCCCGGTGGGGGGACGCGGACGACACGACCGACCCGTCGAACGCCGCCGAGGCGGAACGCGCGGCGAATCAGTGATCAGGAACCTACGGCCGTCCCCGCGAGCCGGCCATCCGGAGGGTGTGACCTACGGATACGCAATCAACTCCGCGGTGACGATCCGTCCGTCCCGGCCACGGGTACGAGCGACCTGCGCGGCGGACTCGACGGGCCCCCGGTCCACGGGTGGACCGGCGTGGTCGTCTCCTCGCTCCGCGACGGGCGCCGGCGGCTGGAGGGGGATCGCGGTGTTCCGGGCCGGGAGCCATGACAATGGGCGCATGGCCGACACCGAAGCCCTGCGTGGCCGCTGGCTGCGCGCCCTCCTCCCGGCGCGGGACGGCGCGTGCCACCCCGAGCCGTACCGGTACGCCGACGCCCTGCTGCGCCGCTGGTCCGAACCCCAGCGCCACTACCACACGCTCACCCACCTGACCGCCGTCCTGGACCGCATCGACGTGCTGGAGGAGTACGCCGACGACCCGGACGTGGTCCGTCTCGCCGCCTGGTTCCACGACGCCGTGTACCTGCCGGACCGGTCCGAGAACGAGGAACGATCCGCCCGGCTCGCCGAGCGGGCGCTCCCCGAGGCCGGGGTGTCCGCGGAGAGGACCGCCGAGGTGGCCCGGCTGGTGCGGCTCACCGTCACGCACGATCCGGCCGACGACGACCGGGACGGGCAGGTGCTGTGCGACGCCGACCTCGCGATCCTCGCCGCGTCACCGTCGTCGTACGCCGCCTACACCGCCGCCGTCCGGCAGGAGTACCACTTCGTGCCGGACGACGCCTTCCGGCAGGGGCGTGCCGACGTGCTGCGGCAACTCCTCGCCCTGCCAAGGCTGTTCCGCACCCCGTACGGGCGGGAGCACTGGGAGGCCACCGCCCGCCACAACATGCGCGGCGAACTGGAAATGCTGTCGACCGCGACCCCGCCGTCCGCCTAGCCTGCCCCGCATGCGTGCTGTGGGAGCGGAACAGGTGGAGGAAGCCGTCGCGGACTGCGTGGCGGTGCTGGGGGCGGTCGCCGACCGGGACTGGGGGAAGGTGAGGGCCGGAGGGCTGGAGTGGGACTGCCGGAAGACGGCGGAGCACATCGCGGACGATCTCATCGCGTACGCGGGGCGGCTCGCGGGACGCTCGACCGCCGGCCACCTGCCCTTCACGATCTCGCTCGACGAGGACACCGACAACACCGGCGTCCTGAAGACGATCGAGGCGACCGGCGCCCTGCTCGCCGCCGCGATCCGCACCACCCCCCGCGCGGTCCGCGCCTTCCACCCGTACCCCTTCCGGCACGCCAACCGTGAGGGTTTCGCCGCGATGGGCATCGCCGAGGTGCTGCTGCACACGCACGACATCGCCGAGGGGACGGGGATCGGCTACGAACCGCCGGCCGAGCTGGCCTCCTTCGTTCTCACCCGGATCTTCCCGCGGGTGAAACCGGGGCCCACGCCGTGGCGGACGCTGCTGTGGGCCACCGGGCGCGGCGAACTGCCGGGGCGGGAGCCCGTCACCGGGTGGAAGTGGAGCAACAACCCCGTCCTCCGGTCGGAGCGGCTCGTCCTGGAGGGCGTCACCCCCGCGGTCGCGGCCGATCTGTCCCTGGCCGGTGACGGCGGGTTCGACTGGGTGGACTCGGGGCCGTTCGAGGGGACGCGGGAGGGCGCCGGGATGCTGCTCAAGCAGTACGAGGAGGGCGTCTTCCACCCGGAGTGGGCCATGTACGTGCTGGCCCGTCGCGAGGACGACCGCGCGGTGGGCGCGATGGGCTTCCACGGCGTCCCGGACGAGGCCGGCAGGGTGGAGATCGGTTACGACCTCTCCGTGGACGCCCGCGGCCGCGGTTACGCCACCGAGGCGCTGCGCACGCTGTCGCGCTGGGCGCTGGAGCAGGACGGCGTACGGACCGTGGCCGCCGCCGTCGAGCAGGAGAACGTGCCCTCGCAGAAGGTCGTCGACCGGGCCGGTTTCAGCGAGGTGTCCCGGCAGGAGGGGCAGATCTCCTACGAACTCCGCGGCTGAGCCGCGCCCTTGCGGCGCCGCAGCCCCGCCCCGTGCAGCAGCCGCACCACCTCGCGGCTGCCGACCTCGACCGCCCCGGCGCGCACCGCGTCGGCGTACCGGTGGGCGGGGATGTCGTAGTGGTCGCGTTCGAAGGCGCGGCGGGGGACGCCCAGGCGGTCGGCGAAGGTGTGCAGTTCGTCGTAGGAGAGGTCGCTGACGAGGTGGGACCACATCCGGCCGTGGCCCGGCCAGGTGGGCGGGTCGATGTACACGGTCACGAGGCCACCGCTCCGCCCAGGCCGCCGACCGCCGCGACCTGCACGCCCGCCTTGTGGCACACCCAGTGCGGGTCGGGGCCGAGTTCCGGCTCCACGTCGAGCGCGTGCGGGTCGCCGGTGCCGCAGACCGGGCACAGCGGCCAGCGGCCGTACCGTTCCAGCAGGGCGTCCTGGACGTCCTGGGCGACCAGGCCGGCGAGGAACCCGGCGCCGTCCGGCCACTGTTCCACCCACCAGCGCCGGTGCGTGACGGACTCCTCGACCAGGGACACCACGTCCGCCTCGGCGACCTCGCGCGCGGCCAGATCGGCGAGCACGAGGGCGCGCGCCGCGTGCAGGGCTTGTTCGAGAGGGGTGACCGGGTGGGGCCCGGGTTCGCCGTGGGGGTCCATGCCCCCATTGTGCGCACTCTTGACCGCACGACCGGGACGAAAATATCTTTCACACCGTGACCCATGAAGTGAAGGAAATTTTCGGGAGTGGTCCGGGCGGCGGTGCGTCCGCTCTTCCCGCCCCTCCCGCGCCCGCCGCCCTGGCGGCCAAGGTCCGCACGCTGGCTCCGTCGATGACCCGTTCCATGCAGCGGGTCGCCGAGGCCGTCGCCGCCGACCCGGCCGGCTGCGCGGCCCTCACGGTCACCGGACTCGCCGAACTCACCGGCACCAGCGAGGCCACCGTCGTCCGCACCGCCCGCCTGCTCGGCTACCCCGGCTACCGGGATCTGCGGCTGGCGCTGGCCGGCCTCGCCGCCCAGCAGCAGTCCGGCCGCGCGCCCGCCATCACCACCGACATCGCGGTGGACGACCCCATAGCCGACGTCGTGGCGAAACTCGCCTACGACGAACAGCAGACCCTCGCCGACACCGCGGCCGGGCTGGACACCGTCCAGCTCGCCGCGGCCGTGACCGCCCTGGCCGGCGCCCGCCGCACCGATGTGTACGGCGTCGGCGCGTCGGGGCTGGTCGCCCAGGACCTCACCCAGAAGCTGCTGCGCATAGGCCTGATGGCGCACGCCCACAGCGACCCGCACCTCGCCGTCACCAACGCGGTGCAGCTGCGCCCGGGGGACGTGGCGATCGCCGTCACGCACTCCGGGTCGACCGGGGACGTCATCGAACCGCTCCGGGTGGCCTTCGAGCGCGGGGCGACGACGGTGGCGGTCACCGGCCGCCCGGACGGCCCCGTCACGCAGTACGCCGACCACGTCCTGACCACGTCCACGGCCCGGGAGAGCGAGCTGCGCCCGGCCGCGATGTCCTCCCGGACGGGGCAGCTGCTGGTGGTGGACTGTCTGTTCGTGGGGGTCGCGCAGCGGACGTACGAGGCGGCGGCGCCCGCGCTGGCCGCGTCGTACGAGGCGCTTGCGCATCGGCACCGGGTGCTCCGCAAGGGGCCGTAAGGGGGGCGGGCCCCGTACTTTGACCGCGGCTGGTCCGTGGCTCGTCGCGCAGTTCCCCGCGCCCCTGGGGAAACCCTCCCACCCCGAGCTGGAAAGTCACCGACATGCCATCCACTCCCCGCCACCACGATGTCCGCGCCCAGTTGGAGACGCTCACCACCGAGGCGTTCCGGCCCGAGCTGGCGGACGTCGACCGGTTGCCCACGCTCGACATCGCGCGGCTGATGAACGGCGAGGACGCCACGGTGGCCGGCGCCGTGGCCGAACAGGTGCCGGCGATCGCCGCCGCGATCGACGCCGTCGCCGAGCGGATGGCCCGGGGCGGGCGGCTGATCCACGCGGGCGCCGGCACCGCCGGCCGGCTGGGGGTGCTGGACGCCTCCGAGTGCCCGCCGACCTTCAACACCGACCCGGCGCGGGTCGTCGGCCTGATCGCGGGCGGCCCCGACGCCATGGTCGCCTCGGTGGAGGGCGCCGAGGACTCCCGCGAGCTGGCCGAGTCCGACCTGGCCGCGCTGGCGCTGACCGCCGACGACACGGTGGTCGGCGTCTCCGCCTCCGGCCGTACCCCGTACGCGGTCGGCGCCGTCGCGTACGCCCGCGCACGCGGCGCCCTCACCGTGGGCCTGGCCTGCAACCGGGGCAGCGCGCTGGCGGCGGCGGCCGAGCACGGCATCGAGGTCGTCGTCGGCCCGGAGTTCCTCACCGGTTCCACGCGTCTGAAGGCCGGTACGGCGCAGAAGCTGGTGCTGAACATGCTGTCGACGATCACGATGATCCGGCTGGGCAAGACGTACGGGAACCTGATGGTCGACGTGCGGGCCTCCAACGAGAAGCTGCGTGCCCGCTCCCGCCGTATCGTCGCGCAGGCGACGGGCGCGGCGGACGACGTCGTCGAGCGTGCCCTGACCGCCACGGACGGCGAGGTCAAGCACGCGATCCTGGTCATCCTCGCCGACGTGGACGGCCCGACGGCCGCCCGCCTCCTCGCCGAGTCCGACGGCCACCTGCGCGCGGCGCTGGCGAAGGCGGGCGACGGGGCGTAGCGGCCCGGCGGATACTGGAGGCACCCGACCCGGAGACGAACCATGAACCACGCGCAGCTCACCGCCCTGGGCCGCGCCCTGCGCGTGCTCGGGGAGCACGGCGAGGCGCTGTCCGCCGACACCCCGGACGCCCGGCTGCACGAAGTGAAGAACGACCTGCGGCGGGCCCTGGACCTGCTGGAGGAGAGCGTCACCACGGCAGCGCCCAGCACGCGCTGCGCCGAGCACCCCACGGGGCCGGTCGACGAGAGCGCCCCGGACCTGTGCCTGCTCTGCGAGACCCGGCGCCGCGCCGCCCGTCGCGCCGGGTTCAACGGTCCCGCCCCGCAGCACCAGCCGACCGATCCCGCCCCGTCCCGGTACGGGGTGCGCGGGGACCGGCCGCAGCCGCAGCAGCGCTGGCTGCCGGAACTGTGGAACGGGCAGGCGTGGCAGCTGTGCGGCACCCCGCGCCGGGACCGGCGCGAGGCGGAGCTGTTCATCGCGGCGCAGCGGCGCGGGCCCCGGGCCGCCATGGCGTACCGGATCGTGCACGAGTTCACCGACTACGAGGTGCTGCGCGTGTGGGGGACGCCGGCGCGGGATGAACGCGGCGATGACGAAGCCGAGCAGCGCCGCGCCGGCTCCGAGCGCCAGGACCGTGCGGAAGGCGTCCTCGGACGGCAGCGCGTACCCGCCGAACCGCGTGGTCATCTGGGCCAGGACGACACCGGCGACGGCACTGGCGACGGACGTGCCGATGGAGCGCATCAGGGTGTTGAGGCTGTTGGCGGCGCCCGTCTCGGAGGCGGGCACGGCGCCCATGATCAGTGTGGGCATCGCACCGTACGTGAAGCCGATACCGGCGCCGATGACGCAGGACGCCAGCACGAAGTGCCAGACCTCGTCCATCAGCAGGACGTTCAGTCCGTAGCCGGCGGCCACGATCAGGGCGCCGATCATGAGCGTCACCTTCGCGCCCTTGGCGCGGGAGACGAGCGCGGACACGGGGGCCAGCGCCATCATCACCAGGCCGGACGGCGCCATGACCAGACCCGCCGACAGCAGCGACTGGCCCAGGCCGTAGCCGGTCTCCTCCGGCAGCTGCATCATCTGCGGAATGACCAGGGACATCGAGAACATCGCGAAGCCGATGGCCACCGAGGCGAGGTTGGTGATCAGCACCTGGGGACGGGCCGTGCTGCGCAGGTCCACCAGCGGCTGGTCGTTGCGCAGTTCGAAGAAGCCCCAGGCCACCAGGATCACGACGGCCGCCGCGAACAGGCCGAGGGTGGTGCCGCTCGACCAGCCCCAGTCGCCGCCCTTGGAGATCGCCAGCAGCAGGCAGATCAGGCCGGCCGCCATGCCGGCCGAGCCGACCAGGTCGAACCGGCCGCCGGTGCGCACCTTCGACTCCGGTACGAGGACCAGTACCAGGACCAGGGCGACGACACCGAGGCCGGCGGAGACCCAGAACAACATGTGCCAGTCGAAGTTGTCCGCGATCAGCGCGGCGGTGGGCAGGCCGAGGGCGCCGCCGACGCCGAGCGAGGCACTGATCATCGCGGTGGCCGAGCCGAGGCGTTCCACGGGCAGTTCGTCGCGCAGGATGCTGATGCCGAGCGGGATCACACCGGACGACAGGCCCTGCAGGGCCCGGCCGACGATCATCGGGACCAGGGAGTCGCTGAGTCCGGCGACGACCGAGCCGACGACCAGCATGGCCATGCTGACCAGCAGCAAGCGGCGCTTGCCGTACATGTCGCCGAGGCGGCCCATGACCGGGGTCGCGACGGCCGCGGCGAGCAGGGTGGCGGTGATGGCCCAGGCGGCGTCCGACGCGGAGGCGTTCAGATACTGCGGCAGTTGCCCCACGATCGGGATCACCAGGGTCTGCATCAGCGAGACCACGATGCCGCTGAAGGCCAGCACGGCCACCACGGCGGTGGGGTTGGGCGGAGCGGCGCCGCCCGGCGGGGCGGGCCGGTCGAGTGCGTCGGGCATGAAGGAGGTCTCCGTCGTGACTCAGGCTTACTTGACTCAGGCAACCTTAAAGCGGTTGATTGACTTAAGCAAGTTAAAACCGGGTGACGAGGGGATGACGCACGGAGCGGTGGGGGGGCCCCCCCCCCCCCGGGGGGCCCCCCCCCCCGGGCCCCCCGCCCCCCCCCCCCCCCCGGGCGCCGGGGGGGGGGGGGGGGCCCCCCCCCACCACACGCCCCC